>DATGHM010000018.1:0-13043 GCA_035307985.1 Candidatus Acidiferrales bacterium | reverse complement strand
CACATCGACCCAGCGGCTAAAGCCGCTCCAAGTGAGGTCTATGGCGTTTTACGGCACGACTAAAGTCATGCCCTGACACGAACCCCCTGGCAAATCGACGTCAGTTGCCAACTCTGCCGTGCTCGATCACTGTGCCGGGCTGAAGGCCCCGTGCCGCGCTAAAGGCCGCGGCGCTACATCTAAACCTAAGACAACAACGCCGGCGAGACGCCCTTCGGCTGCGCTCAGGACAAGCCGGCGCTACGAACCCTTAGTCGCCGGCGACGGCGGCTTCGGGGGCCTCGACCGGTGCGGAGGCGCCGTTACCGTTCCCGGTGGCGTGGCCATTGCCATTGGAATGACCGTTGCCATTGGAGTGACCGTTGCCGTTTGCACCGGCGATTTGCACCGGCGGAGCTGATTTGACCGGAGCGCCCGGAACCGCCAGCTTGATCTGCTCGACGGAGCCGATCTGGACGACGGTTTCCTGCGGCTTCTTCAGCACGAGCTCTTCGTAGATTTTGCGAACCTTGGCCGCTTCCTCGAAGGCCTTCTTGCGGCGGATGCGGTCTTCTTCGGCCGCGGTGAGAGGAATGTCGTGCTCGAGGTGACGGACGCGATTGGCGTCTTCGGCGTCGATCCGGAGCGAGTGCTCGTAGTTCGCCAGATCAACTCTCTTGCCCTTCGCGTAAATCTCGTGCTTGCCGTGCTCCTTGTACCACTGGGCGACGGTCGCGTTTTTGTACATGTTCTCGATGATCTTGCGCCAGCCGATTCCTGTGTTGTACGCGCAGAAGGAGATTTCGCCCTGCTGTGTGGCGTAGGGAATGATGCACATTTCGGTGCGACGGAAGTCGTAGTTGAAAAGATCCTGGAACCACATGCCCGCGATGAAGAGGAAGTTCCAGGGATCCTCCGCGCGGCGCTTCATGGCGTCTTCGTAGGTGCGTTCGGGACTGGTGCGGCCGTATTTCTTGTGCGAGTCCTTCGAGAGCGCCCAGGTCTTATCGAACTTCATCCACAGGTCCTTCAACCGGAGGCTGGAGGGTCCCTGGAAGGGCTTGTAGTTCTTGAGCAGCGCCAGAGCCATCATGAAATTCGAGAAGCCCTTGCGGCGGTTGGCATCGGTGATGGAAGTAACGTCCTTGGTCAACTGCTGAGCGTCCAGGAAGCGGGGAACGGGCGCCCATTCCTTCGTCTCCTTGTTGATCATGAGCGCGGTGCCGACGCCGCAGTTCGGGTGGCAGCCGCAGGAGAGCGAGCCCCACTGCGAATCGGGGCCATGGACCATGTCCGAGAAGCCGGCAAACGTTGCGATGTAGGAAATGGGGAACCAGTCGCGCGTGGGCTCTACTTTGCCCACCTGCGTGCTGACGTCCTTCGCGAGGTGCGAAAGCGTGTAGCGCTGGCGCATGCGGCGCTCGGGAGTGATGTCCTCGTCGCGGCCCGTAAACGAGACCGGCTGGAAGGAAACGAACGAAATCTTCTTGGGGTTTTCCATCGCGAACTTCACGATGGGGCCGACCTGATCGTTGTTCACGTTGTTGACGATGGTGGTGACCAGGACGATCTCGATGCCTGCCTCGTGCATGTTTTCGATGGCGCGGAGCTTCACGTCGAACAGGTTGCCGACCTGCCGGTGGCTGTTCGCGTCGTTGCCGATGCCGTCGAATTGCAGGTAGGCGTAGCGCATGCCGGCCTCGAAGGCCTTCTTGCAGTATTCCTTGCTCTTGGCGAACTCGATGCCGTTGGTGGCAGCCTGCACGCTGTTGTAGCCAACCTTACGGGCATAAGCGACCGCATCGATGAACCGGGGATGCATGGTCGGCTCGCCGCCGGAGAACTGCACGGACATTTGCCGGCGCGGCTTGATGCGCAGCGCGTTATCAAGAATTTCCTGAATTTCTTCCCAGCTCAGCTCGTGGACGTAACCGACCTGGTTGGCGTCCATGAAGCAGGGATCGCACATCATGTTGCAGCGGTTGGTGAGGTCAACGGTGAGAACCGAGCCGCGCCCGTAGCGGACGGTGCTGGAGCCGTGGCGGTGCAGGTCTTCGTCGTTGTGCGCGGGGATGTCGCGGCCTGGAAAATTCTTCTCGATCCACTCGAGGAACTTCGAGTCAACGGCCATCAGGTCTTCGCACTTGCCGTGAATGGGGCACTCCTTCACCATCCAGACTTGGCCGTCGCGCTCGATAATCTGAGCCTTGATTTCGCCGACCTTCTCGTGAACCAGATCGGTCCAATCCTTCTTGCCGTCCATGATGGCCTGGCGGGCCTCTTTAACGCACTCGGGGCAAAGGGAATCCGTGGTTCGTGGCCAACCGAGCGTTGGCTTCGATTTCTCCCAGGACTTCAAGAGGGGCTTGTCAGACCACTTGGGCGTGAACGAGGGGTTCGGATTGTGCTTATTGAAGAACTGGATCGTGTCGAAGGTGACCCCTGCGGTCCTGCATAAAGCCCAATCAAATGATTTCCAAAGCCGGTTGCGAACTGTCATTGACATAATTGCACCTTTCCCATCAGCGCGTGCACTGAGCCTGCCTGTCGGCAAGCGAGCCCTGAACTTCGGATTCCCCCGAGAGAACCGGCCCCACAGGTGCGGTGCACCCGTAAGTCCTTACAGATCAAAGTTTGAGGCAATTGGGGCGAAGGGTCTACGAAACTGCAACCAGGGGTACCAATCGGGGGTTGAATGGCGCCTGGGTGCAGCCAATGGGAGGGCCGGAGACAGGCTGGGAGGGCAAAAAGTGGCAAAGAAACGCCAAAAATTTCCCGGTCGCAGCCAGCGTCTGCGCAGAGCACCGGCGCGGCGACGACTCGTGCCCACCGATTCTGAAGTTTCCGCGGCGTAGTTCGCCTGGAGCGAGGCGCCCCGCGCTTAGCAGAACCCTTCAAATCGCCGGCCAGACGCCGGCGCCACAAAAACCAGTTCACGCCGCGATTACACACTCTTCTTCTCGCATTCACATTGATTCTTTACAAAGACGCAGGGCGATTCTGGGTGTCTCGCCGGCGCGATTGCCCAGACGCGAGAAGGGTGGATGGGTCGAATCGGAATTGTGAATGGAGATATCCACAGGGACGTCTTGACCAAACAATCGAGCCGGGGTAAAAGCCCAGCGACGGAAGTCCTAGAAGGGGGTGTGGAGTGTTCTACACATTGAAAGTGGGAGTGTTGGTGTGTGTTACGGCCTTTCTAGTGTTTTCGCTTTCCTTTACAACGCGGGCCCAACAGACATTGGGCGCGATCAACGGAACCGTTACGGACGCAAGCGGCGCGGTGATTCAGAAGGTTGATGTCACGATCCGCAACGTCGGCACGAACCTGGAAGTTAACGCCACGACGAAGAACGACGGCTCATTCAGCGTTGTGGACCTCCCGATTGGCAGATATGAGGTTACCTTCTCAAAAGAAGGATTTCAGAAAGACGTCTATTCGCCGATTCTGGTGCAGGGGAATCTGACGACGACGGTGAATGCGAAGATGTCGCCGGGGGCCGTTTCGTCCACTGTCACGGTGGAAGCCACTCCGCTCCTGAACGAAACCGACACGACAAACGGGTACACGCTCGGGAGCGAAGTCATCCAGAACATCCCGCTCGGGACGGGTAGCTTCACTCAACTGGCGGTTCTGTCCCGGGGCGTTAGTGCGGACTTTCTCTCCGGAGCGGGAACCAACGAAGGACTGGGTAACCAGGCGATCGTCTCGAACGGGCAGCGCCCGACGAGCAACAGCGTAACGTTCAATGCCGTGAATGCGAACAACCTCTTCAACGGCAACACGACGAGTTACATCAGCACGAATCGGTTCATCTTGAACACGGGCGAGAACTTCGCGGCCGGCGGCCAGGTGCAGACGAATACGTCCGTGTTCGACGCGATCGGGCAGGGACTGCCGACGCCTCCTCCGGAAACGATCGAGGAATTGCACGTCGCCACTTCGATGTACGACGCGTCGCAAGGAACAACGAGCGGCGCCCACATCGACATTACGACGAAGTCGGGCACCAATGAATTCCATGGGCTCGGTTACGAGTACCTTCAGAACAACGTTTTCGACGCGACTCCGACTTTCCTGCAGGCGAATCCCTTCTTCTCGGGGGCTCCGCCGCTGCACCGCAACGTGTTTGGCGCAACGATTGGAGGTCCGATCAAGAGGAACAAACTCTTCTTCTTCGCGTCATATCAGGGGCAGAGAGTCACGGATGCGCTGAACGGTTCTTTGGGGGGTGCGGCGGTTCCGCCCGATCTGACTGACGCGCGCGACGCTGCCAGTCTCGCGGCGATGGCGAATACGGACTTCGGCACGAGCCTCACCGCCGCGGATATCGATCCGGTCGCTCTGGCGATCATGCAGGCCAAGGTGAACGGCCAGTACGTGATCCCTTCGGCAAACACGACCGAAACAGGAAGCATTCCGTTCACAGCCTACGTGAAAGGGGCGCCGAGCACGTTCAACGCCGATCAGGTGAATGGCAACATCGATTACGAATTCAGCACGAAGGACCGGCTGGCGGCCAAGTACTATTTCCAGAAGGACCCTTCGACGAGCCCGTTTGCGGTCAGCCAGGTTCTCGGGTTTCCCCAGTCGCTGAAGGCGGGGAGTCAGGTGTTTTCGCTGGACAATACGACGGTCCTTACACCGAACACGACGTGGGAGCAGCGGTTCGGATTCATCCGGCAAATCGCGAACGCCACGACCAGCCAGGCGGTCACCCCTTCGGGAGTCGGGCTGAATCTCGCGGGAAGCGCGTACTTCCCCGGGATAACGATCACCAACGGCGATGGCAATTTCAACGGTGTGCGCATTGGTCCGGCGACGAACTTCGCAAACGCGGGAATATTCCAGAACCAATTCGAAGGCGCTTCCGAATATCACTGGATCAAAGGGCGCCACTCGATGGCGTTCGGGTTCAATTTCGATTACGGACAGTTCAACGTTGAGAACCGGGAGAACAATGTCGCCACGTTCAACTTCAACAGCTTCCCCGATTTCCTGACTGGACTGCTCGGCCACGACAGGAGCAGCGGTCGCATCCTGGACGGCGAGACGAACCGGCACTTCGCCTACAAGCAAGCCGGGCTTTACGCGCAGGACGATATCAAGGTGAAGGCCAACCTCACGGTTGACCTGGGCTTGAGGTGGGATTGGGACGGGCCGTTGTACGAACGCAACGGGCTGCTCACCAACTTCTATCCATCGGACTACCAGTACAATCTGGGCAACGACTCGTTCGGGACGCTGTCGAACAACCAACCCGCAATAGGGCTGGTCGTGGCCGGGAACAACAGCACGTTCGGGTTCAAAGGAGTCAGTAATTCAACGCTTACGGGGCGACAGTGGATGTTCGCCCCGCGCGTCGGTGTGGCTTGGAGTCCTGGGGCGATCAAGAATCTTGTGGTTCGCGCGGGATTCGGAATCTATGCCGATCGCGGCGAATACTTCACGGAGTTTTCACCCAGCGCAGGACTCGGAATCAGCGGGCCATTCGGCGTCACCACGGAAGAACCCTTCACCGTTCCGTTCAATACAACGTGCAGCGGGACGGGCTGCTTGGCGGGGAATCCCTTTGGCGCCGGGTCGCTGCCCGCGCCGCCCACGAATCTTTCGGGAGTGGCGGCTCTCGTCCACGATATGCGGGATCTGGCGGGTTGCTCAGGCCAACCGGTTCCCGCGATGCAGCAGCCAGGGCAGCCGTACTGCACGCCCAACACGTTCAATCCGCCGTTCGATTTTCTGTTCGGCGGCTATAACCCCACCAACAAGTTGCCGTATTCCGAGAACTGGAGCCTGGACCTGCAATGGCAGCCGCGGAACGACCTGACGCTGGTGTTCGGGTACGTCGGAAATCACGGCGTGCACGAGGTGTTGCCGATCCCGTTCAACCAGCCGGGAATCGCGACGAGTTCGAATCCGATCAACAACCAGATCTACTCTTACGGCTTCCTGGCCGCGACGCCGACGACTTCCGGGGGATGCGATCCATACAACGACGGGTCGTCAACCTGCATTCAGCTTCCGCCGGAGCAAGTACAAACGACGATCGGCGAGTTTGCAGCGTCGGACGGGAACACTGCTTTGCGGACGCCGTACGTCGGGTTCAATCCGAACTCTGATTCCTGGCTTGCCGCCGGTATCTCGAATTACAACGCATTTCAGTTTCAGGTGACGAAGCGCATGAGTCACAATTTCATGATCAATGCGGCCTACACTTTTTCCCATGCGCTGGACGAAGGGAGCGGGCTGGGTTCGGGCCTCTTCTTCAACGGAAATAACCCGCTCTCACTCAAGACGTCGTACGGGAGTTCGGACTTTGACCGGACACACGTTTTCAGCGTCAACTACGTGTACGATTTTCCGAAGATGCCGAACGCTTCGCGATTAGTGGATGCCGTCGTGAACGGCTGGTCTGTCAGCGGGATTACGGTGGCGCAGAGCGGCCAGCCCTTCAGCATCATCGACTTTTCGGGAACGGCCGGGGGGCTTTTTTTCAGCGCGGACGACTTCGTCACAAACCCGATCCTTCCGCTTGCGTCGGGGGTGAGCATCGCCAAGGCAACGATCGGGGGCACCGATCAGCTCTACGCTTCGGGCGCGAACCAGGGTTTGAGCGTGCCCTATATCGATCCGAACGCTTTTGCGGTTCCTTATCTTCAGCCGGGGCAGGACGGCGTGCCGCCGTGCCAGACGGTGAGCGGCACGCAGGTCTGCGACAATTACGAAACGGGCTTCGGCAACAATGGCCGCAACATCTTCCGGGCGCCGGCTCAAGTGCGATTCGACTTCTCGGTGATGAAGAATTTCAAGCTCACCGAGCGGTTCACGATCAAGTTCGAAGCCGACGCCTTTAACGTCTTCAACCACCCCAGCTTCGACGCGCCGCAAAGTGACTTCGCGCTGAATTCCTGCTACAACCCGGTGCCCTGCTACAACACGTCTCCCGGGTTGTCGCAAGGGTACGGCGACATACAGAACACAATCGGCAGCCCGCGATTCATGCAGCTGTCGTTGCACCTGATGTTCTGAAGGAGCGACTCACTTCAGACGGGGGCGTTCCGCGCAAACGGGATGCCCCTTTTTCTTTTTGGATATCGAGTCGTGCAGCTATGCGCGGGCGTCCGGCTACTCCACATTGAGCGGAGAACGGAGGACGGCGACAGCGAAGTGGGCGAGGTGCGGAGCATCTTCGTCGAGTTGAATCCAGCGGATGACGCAGTGCTCCTTCATGTACTGCGAAACTTTTGATTGATTGATTCCCAGGTGGTCGGCGAGCTTTTCCTTCAAGTCGCCGCCTTCGGAGTAACCGCGGCCGGTGGGGCGACGGCCCTTGCCCGCGCGGCTGCCGCGAACCAGATTGCCGACTCCGATGCGAAGCGTCTGGCAGGCTTCGACGTAGTAGGACGTGATCTGGTCGGAATCGGAGAGCAGGAAGACGCCCGGCCCCGCGGGAGCGTCGTCGAGCTCATCGAGGTGATGCGCGGGACCCGAGAGCAGGCGGCGCAGCATCGATTCGAGACGCGCCATGCGCGAGGCGAGCGCAGGATCGCCGGCGCGGCCGCGTGTGGTACGTTCGGACGGAAGCTGGGATTCGGCGTAGTCAGTCCGGCTGCCGAGCGGCATCTCGGTTCGTTCGGATCTGCGGCGTTCCTCGCGCGTTCCTTCGAACTGGTCTTCCATTTCCGGTGAGACGCCGTAATCGGCTGGTTCACTCGCGGGCGTTCTTGAGGACGTCTCAAACCTCCGGGAGGCGGGCCCTTCAGACGAGGGCGGCGCTGGCGTGAATGTTTGGGCCGGCAAGGACGGCGACGAGCCCGCAGCGGGTTTGCGATGGCGCCCGCGTCCTCCACGACGCCCGCGGCGGCGTTTCTTGTGACCCTCCGACGCGTCAGCAGTCCCGCGCCCCGCGTTTGCCACCGGACCCCGCGAGATTCCGGCGGATCTGGGCGCGAGTTCGTCGGCTGCGCTCGAGGGCGGTTCGGGCCGATCTTCGCGCGGGGCGGGTTCCGAAGTTTCCGTTTCGTCGATTTCGCCCAGGGCAAGAGGAGTGCGCGTTCGGCCGTAGTCTTGCGCGTCGAATTCGGCGGAAGGTTCCGGCGGGACGTTCCGCTCGGCATCCGGAGCGGCATCCGATGCGGCGGGGACCTCGAATCCCAGGCGAACCAGCGCTTCCTCCGCTTTTTTCTTCCACTCCGCGCGGCGGAAGCGCTGAGCGGCGGCGGAGTACCACTTCGCGGCCTGCTCGGCGCGCCCGGCCTTTTCTTCGACGGTGCCGAGCTCCCACGCAACCATGGCGTCGCGCGTGCGCTGATAAAGCTCGGAAAGCTTCGTGAGCGGGTCGGAGCTGGTTTTGGCCTTGCGGATACGAGCTTGAATCTGGCGCCAGTCTGTCATGGTCGAGCATTGTATCAGCGGTACGTGAAAGAGGCCAAGCAAGGGAAAGCCTTTTGGGGGCGACCGGCCACGGGGGTCGGGGTTGACTCGACGTGTGTGCGCATCGGCTCCGGCTGAGGCATGATAAGCGGATGACTCCGGCGCAAAGAACGGCATGGATTTGCGAGCAGGCGCGAGCCGCCGGCTTCGACCTGTGCGGCATAGCCGAGCCGGATGCCTTGCCGGAGCTTGCCCGCCTTCCGGAGCGGCTGGCGGAGTGGTTGGAGCGGGGCTATGCGGGAGAAATGAATTATCTGCATGACCCGCGCCGGAAGGATCCGAAGGCCGTGCTTGAAGGCGTGCGCAGCCTGATCGTTGTGGCGCTGAATTACAATTCCGCGCTGCCGCAGTCCACGGAGTTTCGCGCGGCCCACGATGGCGAATCGCCGCGCGGATGGATTTCCCGCTATGCGTGGGGCGACGACTACCACGAAGTGGTCGGCCGAAAGCTCAAGAATCTGCTGGCCGCGATGCGAGCACAATTCGCGGAGCCGTTTGAGGCGCGCGCGTACGTCGATACGGGGCCGGTCGTGGAGCGAGTCGCGGCCAAGTACGCGGGACTCGGCTGGCTGGCGAAGAATACGTGCCTGATCAACGAAGAACTCGGATCGTGGCTGTTTCTCGGCGTCGTGTTGACGACGCTCGAACTCGCGCCGACGCTGCCGCGTGGAGAACCGCCTCCCGCCGATCTTTGCGGGAACTGCACGTTGTGCCTCGAGGCGTGCCCCACGCAGGCCTTCGCTGCGCCGTACGTTCTCGACGCTCGGCGCTGCATTTCGTACCTCACGATCGAGCTCCGCGGGGCAATTCCCGGCGAGCTGCGTGAAGGCATCGGCGGTGCGGTCTTCGGCTGTGATATCTGTCAGGACGTTTGCCCGTGGAATCGCAAGGCCGCGGTCACAGGGGCGGCAGAGTTCGCGCCGCGCGAAATTGCGGACGTGCGAAGCTCGAAATTCGAATCGCGCGATTCGGAACCTGCGGCGCAGAGCGCCGATCTCGCAACGGGAGACGCGCGCGACGGCGACGCAAGCCCACGAGAGCCGAACCGCGAATCGAAAGCTTCTCTGCTTGCGCCTGAACTCGGACTGCTTGCGGGCCTTTCGCAGCAAGAGTTCAGCGCTGCGTTTCGCGAGAGCGCCGTTAAGCGCACCAAGTGGCGCGGGATGGTGCGCAATGCGTGCGTCGCATTGGGGAACGCGTCCTTTGAGCGAGACTCGCCTGCGCGCTCACGCGCAATCGCCATGCTCGACACTCTGGCCCGATCGGAGGATGATCTGATCGCCGAACACGCGACCTGGGCGCTTGGAAAGTTGGGCGCCGCGGAATGAGCGCGGCAAGGCCGGAGTTCGAAACACTGAATTCCTGATTCGGAATGAGCGACGATCGACTTCCGGAGAGCGCCGGTTTCGCATTCGAGTTGGGGCCTCGCGTTTCGATTTTTGCACTCGATTCGCAGTTGAGGGGAGGCGCATGCACACGTTCGCCGATTCCGCTTTGAAAGTGATGCTGTTGCGGCCGCATTTCAGTTTTCCGCAGGGCGCGGTGGCAAACGAGGAAATCGTTTTGCGCTGGATTCATTTCGTTTCCGGAATCATTTGGATCGGCCTGCTCTACTTCTTCAATCTCGTGGGCTTTCCGACGATGAAGCAGCTCGACGCGTCGGTTCGCGGCAAAGTGTTTCCGGTGATGATGGCGCGCGCGATGTGGTGGTTCCGCTGGTCGGCGGTGGTGGCGGTTTTCGTGGGGATGCGCTACTTCTACATCCTACTGGCGGAGACGGCGCAGAACGCGGGAAATCCGTCGCTGGCCTTGCGCTGGTTCCTATGGTGGCTTCTCGTATGGTTCGTCGCGTATGCGGTGATGTACCCCCTGCAGCTACCGGCCCAAGGAACCCTGGGCAACTCCTGGATCCGGGCTTCGGCGATTGCGGTCGTGGTGATCGCGGCGTCGTGGGCGACCCTCGAGTTGAATTCCACCGCGCAGTCGTCGAACGCCGACCTGGCGATCAGCGTCGGCGGAGGACTGGGCTTGCTGATGCTGCTGAACAC
Organism: Candidatus Acidiferrales bacterium; assembly: GCA_035307985.1. GTDB lineage: Bacteria > Acidobacteriota > Terriglobia > Acidiferrales > UBA7541 > Palsa-295. The sequence goes on along the minus strand of DATGHM010000018.1, from coordinate 2,582 downwards.
CTGGGGAGTGGTTTGGCGAGTGCAGAAACGCCTGATCGCATGGACGCGAGCGAGCGTCGAAGAAGGCAAGCCGATGCCGGCTGAAGCAGAACGCATGGCGCGCTGGGCGTTTTTCGCGTCGCGCGTGGGATTCTGGCTTTCGTTCCCAATGCTCTTCTTCATGGGCGCGGCGGAGCACTATCCATTCCTGAGCGGAGTCCTGAAATAGCGCACGGATCGAAACGCGCGGCCATTCCGCGCGTCCAATCGAGTAGAGAGGTTTCCCCGTGAGCCTTCTCCGAAAACTCTTCCCGCTGGGCGCGGTCACGTTCCTCGCGCTTGCGGGGATCGCTGCGCAGACGCTGGCTCTCAGCTATCCACTTTCCTCGACGGCGATTCGCGACGCCTATTTCATCGGGAATCGCAACGACGAGCAAACCGCGGAATTTCTGTCGCAGTACATCCGCTGGTTCCCGGCGCCGAAGAGCGGTCCGTATATTCGGGAAATTGGCATCGATACGCCCTTCTCGGAAGTCGTCAAGCGAACGCAGGGGAGGCCCAACTTCTACGCGCCGGATGCTGTGCAGGAATTTCAGAAGCAGCGAGCTGTGGCGCTTCGCGTACACGTCGACATCTTTCTCACGCCCAGCTACTCGCCTGTGCCGCCGGCGTCCGCGCCCGAGTACGACCAGTGGGTGCCCGATTTCTGGAACGACTTCAAGGTGACGCTCGTGCAGGACGGCGTGGAGACTCCGGCAGAGTCCATTCGCGGGGGCCCCATCTATTCGTATGGATATGACCCGATTCCGCTGATCACCGGGGCGAGGATCGAGCTGACCTACAATCCCGAGAAGATCGATCCCGAGCTCGCGCAAGTCGTCGTGCTCACGCCGGACGGCCAAACGATCGAAGCAAGCTTCAATCTGGCCAAGCTGCGCTAGCCATCTCCCAAAACCCACCTAGACCGCCGTGATTCACGAGCGCCAGCGCAGCGTGACTGGGCCCGACATGGGATGCCGCAGGGGAACCCCTGTGCGTTGCGACTCCAGGCAAGCCGCTTTCAAGTCGAAATACCAGCGCGCCTGGCGGTCGGCGTCGTCCACCAGCATCATGCGATCGCCATATTGCAGCCCGAGCCCCTGCTTCTTGATAACTTCCGTGTCCTGGCGGATAAACCGCGGTCCGAGAACACGAATGATGAAGGAAACAATGGGGAACCACGGCAGAATATTCCACGCGGCGACGAAATCGAGCCGGCAAAGGTCGCGCCGCACGGGTGTGACGGTGGTTCGGCTCGAGAGCCAGTAGCGCCCGGCGCGGATCTGCTCGAAGCGCTGGTTGGGCAGCACGAAATCGATCGTCGTGGTGGCGGGTTCGCCCGTTGCGAATTTCAGGATTTTGTACGGCGCGCTATTGGCCGAGGGTGCGTGCGGGCTCATGCGAAAGCCGTTTGGAATGGGCTCGAACCGCTTCGACTTGTCGCGAATGCTGCGGCGAGTGCGCCACCACCAGGCCTGGTGAACGAAGGGCCCGTGCGCGGGGTCCATCAGGCCGATGATTCCGTGGTCCACCGAGCAGGGCAGGTCGGCGCACAAATGCGCAATTTTGTAGCGCGGGCTGAACGTTGGCAGTTCGGGCGGAGGCGGCGGTTGCGCCTGTCCGGCGACACCTGGATTCGTCAGGCCCTGCGGATTCGACATAAAGGCCCAGATGTAGCCGTCGCGCTCGGCACAAGGAAAGCTACCGGCATAGATCCGCTCGCACTTCAGCTTCGAATCTTCCGTGAGCGACGGAATGTGGCGGCACTGGCCGGTGTGCGCGTCGAATTGCCAGCCGTGATAGGCGCACTCCACGTTCGCGCCGTCGAATTGACCGAAGGAGAGTGGAAACGCGCGGTGGGGGCAGACGTCGCGCAGGGCGAATGGCTTTCCCGCGACGTCGCGTCCAAGCACGAGCGGAACCTCCAGCAGCGTGGCGCGAACCAGTTTTCCGCCGCGCAATTCCCCGCTGCGCGCGGCGGGATACCAGAATCCCCAGAGAAAATCCGCGCTCGCTTTCGTGCTGGAAGCCGCTGCGTCGCTCATGAGCTTGCCCGCCGTCTTGCCGGGCGGGAGAGTGATCGTAGTACAGGACAACGCGCACGGCAAACATGCGCCGCTTTCGTCCAGGAGTCCGGTCAGGCGGCTGGAACAGGAATTTTGTGCGGCTCGAATTGCCGGGCGATCGAGTCGCGCCCGAGCACGATGAAGGTGAAAACGCCGAGCGCTGTGCCGTAGGGCATTTCGAGGCAACTGATCGCGGCCAGAACCAGGCAGAACGTTCGCGACCGTCTTTGTTTGATTGAAATGGCTACCTTGTATTTCAGCAAGCCTAGCGTCAGAAACCCTATGAAGACCGCCAGCCCGAAGCCCATGAGGAGCCATCCGACGAACGGCGGCGGTGGTTCGTCCTTCGGCGAGGTGGGCATCCGCGCAATCGCACCGAACATCGCCCCCATGAATGCGTACATCAGGCCAAAGAGCGAAAAAGCGGCGGAGATGCCGGCCGAGATCATGTAACCGAGCGAGAGAAGTTTCAGGTGCTCCTCGTCGATTACGGACTGG
>DATGHM010000017.1:0-11266 GCA_035307985.1 Candidatus Acidiferrales bacterium | reverse complement strand
GATTTTCACAATGTACTGCAACCAGATTTATCTGGGCGCTGGAAACTACGGATTCGAGGCGGCGTCGGAATACTACTTCAGCAAACCCGTTTCGCAGTTGACGATCGCCGAGGCCGCCACTCTCGCGGCCATCATCCGCGGACCGTACTATTCGCCGATTCTTCATCCGGATCGCGCGTTCGTCCGCCGCAATCTTGTGCTCTCGCTGATGGCGCGCGACCGCAAAATCACCGTGGCCCAGGAGGCAGCGGCGCGTCGGGAGCCTCTCGGTCTGCACATTTCGAATAACCGAAACAATCTCGCTCCGTACTTCGTGGAAGAGATCCGCGAGTACCTCGAACATACATACGGAACCGCCGCGGTCCATCAGGACGGCCTGCGCGTCTATACGACCCTGAACGTCAAGATGCAGAAGGCCGCCGACAAGGCTGTGCGCGACGGTTTGCACGCTTACGACCGGCGTCATGGATGGCGCGGCCACCTTCCCAACATCTTCAAGGATCATGTGGGAACGCTCGAGTCGTACGACAACGATGATTGGCACCAGGCGATCGACGCGGGCGACTACGTCGAGGGACTCGTGACTCAGGTGCGCCCGACGTTCGCCATGATCAAAATCGGGCCCGATCGCGCCGTGATGACGCCGTCCGATTTTGCGTGGACGGGCCGCAAATCGCCGTCCGAGCTTCTCTCCGTCGGCGACGTGGTCAACGTCCTGATCAAGGACGTTTCCGGTACGACGGCGACCGTGCAGCTCGAACAGGTTCCCGCCGCGCAGGCTTCCCTCGTTGCCATCGACAATCCCACGGGAGAAATCAAGGCCATGGTTGGCGGCTACGATTTCGCGGAATCGAAATTCAATCGCGCTACGCAAGCCATGCGGCAGACGGGCAGCTCCTTCAAGGTGTACGTGTATGCGACGGCGCTCGCCCAGGGCATGACCCCCTTCGATACGGTGATCGACGAGCCTGTGACGTTTCGCAGCGGCGGCTTGAACTACTCGCCCCACAACTACGACGAGAAATTCGAAGGCCGAATCACGCTGCGCCGGGCGCTTGCTGATTCGCGCAACGTTCCGGCGGTCCGGCTTCTGGATCACGTCGGAATCCAGAACGTGATCGCGACGGCGCGAAGATGCGGAATAACGAGTCCTTTGCCGCCGTATCTGCCGCTCGCTCTTGGCGCGGCCGACCTCACGCTGATGGAGCACACTTCAGGATTCACCGTATTCCCGGATGACGGCATTCACATCGCGCCGCACTTCATCCGCCGCGTGACCGCCTACGACGGCGCCGTTCTCGAGGAATATCGCCCGCAAGTGACCGACGTCATGTCGCCGGACGTGGCTCGCACGATGACGGCTATGCTCGAGGACGTGGTCCAGTTCGGAACGGGCGTGCGCGCGAAGGAGCTCGGCCGGCCTTCGGGAGGAAAGACGGGCACGACGAACGATTTCACCGATGCCTGGTACATCGGTTTTACGCCGCAGATCACCTCGGGCGTCTGGGTGGGCAACGACGACAAGCGAATCTCGCTCGGCAAGAAGGAGACAGGCGCGCGCGCGGCGCTGCCCATCTGGCTCGAGTTCATGCAGGGCGCAACGCGCGGCACGCCGATCGAAACTTTTCCCAACGTCATTCCGCTGGAAAAGCAAGCGGTCGGCAGGCAAATCCTGGTGGATACGCCCGACACCGCGCCTCCTGCCGATGCAGCAGAACAGGGCTTAACGCGGACGGCAGCGCCGGTTTCATCGGGCGCGAAACCGGGAACGCCGAGATTACCGGCCGCGCCCGCACCCGCCGTGAAGCCCGGGCAAAAGCCGCCTGTGGTGCCGATACCCAAGCCGGCTGGCAAGCCCGCTGTCACACCCACTTCAACGGCGCCAGTTAAGGTCACTCCGATTCGCAATTGACGCTTCCTCGCCGAACGATTCGCGCTTTCTAGCTTTCGCTGTATTCGTTCGACTTGTGCATGGTGGGGAATAGCCGCGCGTCGGGCCATGTTGCTTATCGGCGGAGTGCCGTTTGCAACCCGCATGGCGTAGTATTGCTTCTCAGCCCCTACGCCCCGACGATTGGTTTGCAATCGGGGCAGAGCCAACGGCCTAGCGAATTCATGGCATTGCCGAGATTCCGCCAACCGTACCGCCGCGCCCTTCATGGCATCCGGAATGCTCCCCACGTCGCGCTGGCCCTTGTCCTCTGCGCCGCCGCGTCTTTTGCGGCCGTCCTGTTCCAGACAAACGGTCTGAGCGGCATCCCGCTGACGACCGAAATGCACGTTGAAAACGCCGACTGGTGGCCGACCAAAGGCGCGGCCCCTCGAAAGCAATATGCGGGTTCAGCCGCCTGCGCGCAATGCCACAGCGCGATAGCGTCGACTTACGCAACGACACCGATGGCTCATGCCGCAACGCCTGCCGCCGCATCGCAGGCTCTTCAGGCCCACAGCGACCTATCTCTTCAGATCGGACCGTTCGCCGAAAAGTTCGTAACCGCACAAGGATCCAGCGTGCTCACGGTGTCTGACGCGAATTCGAGCCTCTCCCGCACACTCGGTTGGGCGTTCGGCGAAGGATTTATGGGCCAAACGTACATCTATGAAGATGGCGGAAGCTTTTACGAGGCCCATTTAAGCTTCTTTACATCGCCACAAGCGCTCGACATCACGCCCGGGCAGTTCCGTTCCGTACCCACAGACCTGGGCGAAGCCGCCGGTCGCCGGATGAACGCGGACGAAGCGCGTCGGTGCTTCAGCTGCCACACAACTGCGTCGACGGTTGGCAACGCGTTCGATCCGCACGATTCCACGCCGGGCGTCATGTGTGAGGCCTGCCACGGGCCTGGCGCGAGCCACGCCGTGCTGATGAGTATGGGAACGGAAGCCAAAGGCCCGACGGAAATCTTCAATCCCGGCGGCCTCGATCCGGTCGATTCAGTCGATTTTTGCGGGGCGTGTCATCGCACCTGGCAGGACGTTGTGATGAGTGGATTCGTCAAAACGGGCGTGTTCAATGTGCGATTCGCGCCCTATCGCCTGGAGAACAGCCGCTGTTGGGGAAAGGGCGACGCGCGCCTGACGTGCCTCGCCTGTCATGACCCGCACAAGCCGCTCGTAACGGACGCGGCTGCATACGACTCGGCTTGCCTTCGGTGTCACATCCTCCGCGGCGCAAAGAAAATCGCCAATCATCCGGGAGCGGCGTGTCCGATTGCCGCCGCAAACTGCGTGACGTGCCACATGCCAAAATACGAGCCGCCCGGCTTGCACTACAGGTTCACCGACCACTGGATCCGCGTCGTCCGCCCCGGGAAATCGTATCCGAGCTGAGCCATTTTCTGGACCATGCTGATCGGGCCCAGGCCGTGAGCGGTCCCGCAAGCAACTCAGGCGACACGCGCCGAATCCCAGACGCAGGGCAGTTGCGGGGCTCCATTCGGGGTCGGCGATGAAAATAACCAATTCAGTTACCAGAAGCTTGCTTCATAGGCTCGCACGCTTTACGACTGTGTGTGCGCTTTTCATCGTGGCGGGGTCTCTTGGGGCGCAGCAGATGCCGAAGAACCGCGATTGCCGGTGCGTGATTGAGCGTCTTGAGCTCATTGGCTACAGGCGGATCGACGGCCGAGCTCTTCGAGTCCAACTTCGGTCTCGCGAGGGAGAGCCGTACACCACTCGAGCGATTCGGCGCGACTTTCTGCGTCTCTGGGACACGCACTTTTTCAGCGATGTGCGAGTGGAGGTTAAGGACAGCCCCGACCGCCCAGGTGCGAAAATTGTGATCTTTTATCTCAAGGAAAAGCCGATTATCCGCCGGATCGAGTATAGGGGAACCAAGTCGATCACCCAATCCGAGATCGTCAGTGCGCTTAAAGACGCTGGGATCGAACTTTCGATAGACGAGCGGTTTGACCCGGCAGAACTGACCGCCGCCGCGGTCATTATCAAGGGCTTGCTCGCGCTGCACGGACGCCCATTTGCGATTGTGAAAACCTCTTATGAGAGGATTCCTCGCACGGATTCGGTGAGTGTCGCATTTGACGTGGACGACGAACCTAAGGATTCCGGTCCCCTGGACCTTCACTAAGTCCACCGGGATTTTCTTCCCAGCGCCCCTTCGCATTTTCCGACGAATAAGATCGCCGCTTGCCCGGTCCTTGTCGAGACGCGCGCATGGCGAATGGTATGATCGTGGCGTACGCAACAGTGAGCACAATTGTCGTTACCGGCGCGTTCAGCTACGCGGGAAAGTATGCGACGCGGATTCTGCTCGGCCGCGGGTACGCGATCCGCACGCTGACGCATCACACGCAAAGACCGAATCCATTCGGCGATCGCGTCCAGGTGTTTCCGTACAACTTCGATGATCCCGATGCGTTGGTGAAAAGCCTGTGTGGGGCGTCCGCGCTGATCAACACCTACTGGGTGCGCTTCCCGCACGGCGGATCGACCTTCGATGGCGCCGTACAAAACACGCGCACATTGATCGACGCGGCGAAGACGGCGGGAATCCGTCGCATCGTGCACGTAAGCATCGCAAACGCGACGGTTGCTTCGCGTCTGGCCTACTACAGAGCCAAGGCTGAACTGGAAGACAGCGTGGTCGGCTCCGGGCTCTCCTGCGCGATTTTGCGGCCGACGGTCATCTTTGGCGAGGAGGACATCCTCATCAACAACATCGCCTGGTTCGTCCGGCGCTTTCCCGTGTTCGGCATTCCCGGCGACGGGCGCTACGGCATCAGGCCGATTTATGTCGAGGACATGGCGCAACTGCTGGCCGACGCCGCCGAGGACGAACAGAACGCGATCATTGATGCGGTTGGCCCGGAAATATTCACGTTCGAGAACCTGGTAAAGCTGATTGTGAGGGAGACTCGCGCGTCAACTCGCCTGGTTCATTTGCCGGCGCCGATTGCCTACGCAGCCACGCGCGTGATCGGCTGGTTCACGCGAGATGTCATCCTCACGTGGGAGGAATACAAGGGGCTGATGGCCAATCTGCTGGTCACGGAAGGTCCGGCCACGGGAGAGACGCGGTTGAGCGCATGGCTCGCCGAGAATCGCGATCGCGTGGGTCAGGACTACGCCTCGGAAGTCGCGCGGCACTTCGCGAAATCGTCGTGAGGATTTCGTTGGAACGATTTATTCCACAGGGTGAATCGCTTCGAAGTTGCAGACCGGCTCGCACGCTCCGCAGTCGGTGCAGTCGTCGTCTTTTACGAAGAGAGAGCCGTCCTCTTTCTTTTCGATGGCCGCAACGGGGCATGCCTCGATGCAGTTATCGTCCTTGTCGCATTTGTCCTGGTCGATGATGTATGGCATGGAGCCTCCCTCGCAGTCCGGGCCGACAAACGTACGCCGCAGCTACAAGGGCAGGTTACTGTGACGGACCGGAGCGGTATGTGCTGACTGCTACACAGGTTTGTGACGGAGCGCACACGGAGTACTAAGGGGCTCAATCTTGTGATTCTCGTGCAGGCGGGAATGGAGCGAGAAGCGCGGCGCTCCTCGCTCCGTTCGCGATTCTACTTCAGAGACGCCATGTCGATGACAAAGCGGTATTTCACGTCGCTCCGACGAAGGCGCTGATAGGCCTCGTCGATTTTCTGGATGGGGATCATCTCGATATCCGACGTGATCCCGTTTTGCGCGCAGAAGTCGAGCATCTCCTGCGTTTCGCCCAGGCTGCCGATGCCCGAGCCAGCAAGACTGCGGCGCCTCATGATCAGATTGAAGGCCGCGACCGGGGCTGGTTTTTCCGGCGCGCCGACCTGACAGAGCGTGCCGTTGAGCCGCAAAAGCTGGAGATACGCGTTCAGGTCGTGCTCCGCCGAAACGGCGTCGAGAATGAAATCGAAGCTGTCGACGTGCTTCTGCATGTCCGCTTCATTCTTGGAAATCACGACTTCATCGGCGCCGAGGCGGCGGGCATCGGCCGTCTTGTTCGGCGAAGTGGTGAAGAGCACGGTGTGGGCGCCGAAGGCGTGCGCGAATTTCAGGCCCATGTGCCCGAGACCGCCGAGGCCGACGATCCCCACCTTTTGTCCCTTGCCCACATTCCAGTGTCGTAACGGGGAATACGTGGTGATGCCCGCGCAGAGGAGCGGCGCAGCGCCCGCCGGATCCAGATTGTCGGGCACGCGAAGGACAAAGGCCTCGTCCACGACGATCGCATCGGAGTAGCCGCCGTAGGTGACGCCGCCGAGAAATTTATCCTCGCTGTTGTAAGTGAGGGTGAAGCCCGTCTGGCAATACTGCTCGTATCCCGCGCGGCAGTTGGAGCACGTTCGGCAGGAGTCGACCAGGCAGCCGACGGCGGCCATGTCGCCGGCCTTGAATTTCTTCACGGCGTTGCCGACCGCGACTACGCGGCCGACGATCTCATGGCCGGGTACAAGGGGATAAACCGTGGGCATGGCGTCCTGCCATTCGTTGCGAACCTGATGCAGATCGGAATGGCAGACGCCGCAATAAAGAATCTCGATTTGAACGTCCTCTGGGCGCGGCGACCGGCGCGCAACCGTGAACGGCGCGAGTCCCGATGTGGCGCTTCGGGCGGCGAAGGATTTCGCGGTAAAGGTTTGCGGTTTCGGGGCTTCTGTAGCTGGTCGTGCTGCTTCGCTCATGCTCTGGTTCCTCCGTGCAAGGGAATTCGGTGAGACATAAACCTTAGCACGTACGGAGCGCGCTGCGCAAAATGCCGCTCGAAACGGCCTGCAGTGAGAAAGCAGAGGCGCTTGGGAAACGGCCCCTGGTCTAGTATGAGCTGCGCGATTCGCCCGCCTGCCGCAGTCGCTCCTTCACGATTTTCTTGATGAGCGCGGCCGGCACAGGTTTGCCGAGCGGGATGTGGATGGTTCCTTTCAACGTGGAGAAGCCGGCGAGTTCGTCCTTAAACGTCGCGATCACGGAGGCGGTGGGAAACAGGCTGCAGTGATCGGCGAACGCCGCGTACCACACCAGCACCCGCTTGTCTTTAAACGCGGGAATCCCGTAGCTGATGATTTCGGCGGCGCCTGGGCCCACGGCAGCCCGGACCGCCGCCCGCAATTTCTTCAGCGTGCCGCTGGCGCGTTCCGGTGCGCGGGCGATGTACTTCGTCACCGATTCGGGTGGGCCACTTTCTTTGGCGGTTGAACGGCGGCGCGCGCTTTTCGCTTTTTTCATTTGCGCAAGATACTAATGGCCTTTCGCGATTGCTCCATCGGGATTATAGGCTCCCACGCCGCAGACGTCGTCGCCCACCTTCGTAAAGAAGGTGATCTTCGGTTCCATCTTCCGCGTGACGGGATTCATCCAACTGTAGCGCAGCGTAGCTTGGCCATTCTTCGAGGCGAGGTCCCATCCCTCCTGACCCACTGATTTCCCATCCGCGTCTCTGATCAAATCGGCGGACTCTCCCACGAGTTTTGGGAATCCGCCATTCGCCGTGATGCGGTGATCGGCGCCGAAACAGGCAACGTACAGATCGCGGTCGCCAAAGGGCGCTTTCTTCTTGTTGAAATCGGCGAGCGCCTGCTTGCGGCCGACCGACTTGTAGTGGTCGACGGCTTTCTGCAGCATCGCCCTGGCTTCAGCAGGAGTGCCTCGATCCGCAGCGAACAGGGCCGCTCCGGGCAGCGTGCCGAGAAGGAATACCAAAGCAATCGTCATTTTTTTCATTAGTTCCTCCCTTTGCTTTGCCAGGAGGCAAGAGGATGGGCGAAAAACTACGACGACGGTCCGGCCGTGTCAAGCCATCCTCTACGCGCGATCAATTTCACCTTAGAGACCGATCTACGGGAACAGTCAAGGTGCCACTTTGCTGCCATGGGCGCCGAAGTCAACGGGAAAGACTACGAAGTGCAGAAGGGTTAGCACCAACAAAGTGATGATTGCGAGCTAAACCTGGCGAAACGGATCCCAGCCGGCGGCCTTCAACGGACGGGCTTGGCCCTTCGCGTCCACCACAAGGATTTGGCGGTCCCGAGCGATCTCGCCGATACAGGTAAGCTCGGAATAATCGGGGGCGGATCGGAGGCGCTTTTCATTCCATTTGGGAACCGTGAACAGAAGTTCGTAGTCGTCGCCGCCGTGCAGGGCCATTCGGAGCGGATCGACCGCGTCGCGCAGAAGGAGTTTGGAGGCCATCGCGGGAATCGAAACGGCGGGAATCCGGTCCGTGCGCAGCTTCGCGCCAACGCCGCTTGCGCGGCACAGGCGCACCAAATCGCTCGAAAGGCCATCCGACAAATCCATCATGGCTGATGGGACGCGGTTGCGAGCGAGCCAGCGGCCCAGGTCGACGCGTAGCCGGGGATAAAGATGCGGTTGGAAAATCGCCGCCAAGCCCCGGCGTTTCACGTAGCCTTTGCGCACGAGCTCGAGGCCAAGCTGCGCCGCGCCGAGCTTCCCGCTGACGTAAATGCGATCTCCGGGCCGAGCGCCGAAACGCGTGACTGCTTGCCCGTCGTAGGAGGGCCGTCTGCCACGCTTGTTGTGTGGGGACTGCCGAGCAAGACAGTCGATCTGGCCCAGAACCGTTACATTAATGCTGATTGACGCGCCCGTAGTCGTATCGCCGCCCGCCAGGAGCATGTCTAGCGACCGCGCTGCCCGCTTCAATCCGCGCAGAAACTCGTCAAGCCAGCGGGTCGTGCGCTTGCGGGGCAGTACTAGCGTCAGAAGGAAGAGCCGGGGCTCGGCACCCATGGCCACCAGGTCACTTATGGCCCGGACAAGCGCCTTATATCCAACCGAATCTGCCGGGTGGACGTCTGCCAGAAAATGAACGCCTTCGATGAAGGCATCGCAGCTCACCACCCATTCGTTATGACGCGACGAGGCCAGAACCGCCGCGTCGTCGCCAATGCCGAGCACGATGCCGTGGTCGCGGCTGTGGAAGTCGCGCCCCGTTGGCACGGCCCGTGCAATTCTCTGAATCAAAAGATCTTCACTGCCTCTGCGGCTCATGATTGCAGTTTCTGAATCCGCCAGAAAACGCCGAGCGTGCCCGGATCATCCACTTCGGGCGGTGGCGCCGGCGAGCGATGGACGCGTTGCCAGCTCGGGTAGCCCGAACGGACAGGCTGACATTTTTTGGCGAATTGTCCCTCTGTACAGTTGTGGAGCATCCCCTCAATCGGCTAAGCTTCTGAGTAGGGTAAGCCCACTACCCATTGCACTTATAGCAGGAAAGCAGTCAGGCGCAGCCGGCCAAAACCGAGATTGGAGTTGACGCAGGTAAACGCCGCGATTACAATCCGCACCGTTTCGAACCAGGGCTCTCGGTTCAGACGCTGGGGTACTTCATAGCAAGGGGTTTCTCGCTGTAAGTGAAGAGGCAGGCTCACCGCGGATGGGGCTCGCGGCGCTCAGCCAGCCGGAATCAATCGGCGGACCAAGTTTAGCGGAAACGAATTCCTCTATGCGCAACAAGCACTACACGTTCTTTATTGCCTCCAACGCCTCCGGCGCGATGCGGAGAGTGCGGATACCCGTGTACGTGCTGCAGGGACTGGCGCTGCTCGCCATCGTCGGCGGAGCGACGGTTGCGGCGGGCGTGGCGTCCTATTCGCGAATGCTGTGGAAGACGAGCAGCTACAATTCATTGCGCCGCGAACAGGACAGCCTCAAGCAGCAATATCGCCAGCTTCAGACCACGGTGAAGGACACGAACCAGCGGCTTGATTCGCTCCAGTCGCTGGCCGGCGAAGTGGCCATGGCCTACGGGATTACGCGTTTCAAGCAGACCGCCTTCGGCGTCACCGACACCCCCGCACAATCGGACGCGGAATTCCAGCGGACCGTGGACGAATTCAGCTACCTCGAACGAAACGCATCGCTGGTTGCCGTCTCCGCCAATGGCTCAGGAATGCGCCTGCTGCCCCCGAGCCAGCTGATGAACCTGGCCGTGGTGCCGTCGTTGTGGCCGGTGGTCGGCGAAATCACGGCGCGATTCGGCGAACGGCTTGACCCGTTCAGCGGCGAAGGCGCGTTTCATTCGGGCATCGACATTGCTTCGCACTACGGCGCGCCGGTCCACGCGACCGCGGACGGAGTCGTGCTCGAGGTTGGGCGTCACTCAGGGTATGGTCGGCTGGTCGTGATCGATCACGGCTTCGGCGTCACGACGTGGTACGCCCATCTTTCGGCGTACAACACGGAAGTTGGCATGAGTGTGAAGCGTGGCGATGTGATCGCCTACGAAGGAGATAGCGGCCGGTCGACCGGGCCGCACGTTCACTACGAAGTTCGGATCAACAACACCCCTGTGAACCCCTGGCGCTACCTGCGCGGAATTTCTCCCTCCACAGTCGCCGCCGGCGATTAGCGTTCCGTTCAAAAGGAAAATGGAAAGACGGCGCCGGCGGTTGTGTAACCCCTTCAACTAGCGGGGCGAAGGCTCGGCGCGCTGCGCGTGCCGGCGGGGAGGCTCGCCGAGCATGGCCGGCGTGATGTCGAGGCTGATGCGCACCCAACGATCCTGATGGGAAACCTTGGCTTCTTTGATCAGGGCTTCGAGGAACGCAGCCTGCTGCGGAGTCATCTGGGCCTGGCGGCGGACGTTGGGGTCCGCGAGGCTCATCGAGCCGACGAGCCGGAATCCGTCGAGCAGCGTCGAGATTTCGATCGCATTGGTCATCGAATCGCATTCGGTGTCGAGCGCGAGGCCGATCTGGTCGCCTTGGGGCTGGCCCGAAAGCGAAAGCGCCTGAATGCTGCGAACCAGATGTTCGAGCTGCGGCGAGTTTTTGAAATCGGCATAGAAGCTGGCGGGCAGACGATCGGTGCGGGCGACGCCGAAGAGCGGAGCGCCCGCCACCCGTTTGATGCGCGCCTGCATGGCCGGATCAGGCGCTCTGCGAGCGGGCAGGTTCAGCAAATTCGCCGGACTTTTTCCGCTGGCGATAGCAATGCGCGTTGGGGAGAGAAACTCAAATGCAACGTTTGGCTTGCCAGGGACGATGTAGCGAGTCTGAGCGCCAACCGTCTCCTTCTTCCCGCCCACGCGAACGGCGTAAGCGATGATCTTGTGCTGGTCGAAACGGCCGTCAGCGACGGCCAGCGACGGATTATCCCCGGCAGCATTTGCGGTGGGAGAGAGGTCGCTCGGCCAGAATGCAATGGCGGCCTGGTCAAGGTCCCGCGTGTAGTCAAACCCTGTCTCACGAACGAATTGCGCGTAGTCGCGATCGGTGGTCTGGCCTGGGGCCGTGCCGGTCAAGCCGAGGAGGCCCGCCAGCGGAGAATCCTGCAACTTTCGGAGCGCTGCAACATCTATATA
>DATGHM010000016.1:0-8382 GCA_035307985.1 Candidatus Acidiferrales bacterium | reverse complement strand
ATAGCGCGATTTAAGCCGTTTGACATGCCGCGGTGATAGGGCGAGCAGTTCCTTCTGACTCAACGTGAATGTCTCCTGTCTCATGGGGTGACAGTTTCACGTTGCCGTTAAGGGGTGACAGAATTATGGAGCTAAGACACGGAGGGAACTCTGGCTGGACAGAATTTCGGGAAGTCTCTAATCTACGGCGTACGATAACCGCAGGAGAGAATCCGGCCCATGAAGTGCAAAAACATTCTGGAAGCGATGTTCAACACGCCCCTGATCCGGCTGAACCGGCTCACGAAGGACATCGCCACCGAAGTCTACGTCAAGGCCGATTACCTCAATCCGGGTGGATCGGTGAAAGACCGCATCGGCCTGTGGATGATCGACGATGCCGAGCGCCGCGGCCTGCTGAAACCGGGCGGCACGATCATCGAGGGCACGTCGGGCAACACGGGAATGGGGCTGGCGCTGGTGGCCTGCGTACGCGGTTACAAGGTTGTCTTCACGATTACCGATAAACAGTCTCGCGAGAAGATTGATCTCTTGAAGGCGTTCGGCGCTGAGGTGGTGGTGTGCCCGACGGCCGTCGAACCGGAGGACCCGCGCAGCTATTACTCCGTCGCAAAGAAGCTTGCGCGCGAAATCCCGAATGCCTTCTATCCGAATCAGTATGAAAACCCCATGAACCCCGAGGCGCATTATCAAACCACCGGACCGGAAATCTGGAAGGACACGGAAGGCAAGATCACGCACTTCGTCTGCGGCATGGGCACGGGCGGAACGATCAGCGGCGTCGGCAAATACCTGAAAGAGCAGAACCCGAACGTGAAAATCATCGGCGTCGATCCATACGGCTCGCTCTATTACGAATACTTCAAGACCGGCAAGATCGGCAAAGCGCTCACCTACGTGGTGGAGGGAATCGGCGAGGATATTTTCCCGAGCACGATGCACTTCGACGTGCTCGACGACGTGATGCAGGTGCACGACGAAGAATGCTTCGTGTGGGCGCGCAAGCTGGCGAAACTCGAAGGCGTTTTCACGGGCGGTTCGGGCGGCGGCTGCGTATCGGCGGCGTTGAAGGTGGCCAAGGCAAGCAAGAAAGGCGACGTGGTCGTTGCCTTCCTTCCCGATTCCGGCTCACGCTACCTGAGCAAGGTGTACAGCGACAGCTGGATGCGCGAGCACGGGTACACCGAGGCGGAGGTCGCGCTTACCGCCGCGGACGTAATTCGCGTGAAGCATCAGAACGGAAAGACGCGCGAGTTGGTCGTTGCCCGCCCCTACCAGACCGTCTTCCACGCGCTGCACACCATGCAGCAGCAGGACATTTCACAATTGCCCGTCTTCGAAGAGGAAAAACTGATCGGCACGGTGGCCGAAGACGAAATTCTGAATATGGCCTTACAAGGGAAAGACCTGCGCAAGCTGGTCATCCGCGAAGTGATGGGCGCCGCACTGCCGCAGGTTCCGTCCAGTGCACCCGTCGAGCGAATCACTTATATTCTCAGCCACGAGAGTTCCGCCGTCTTCGTCGAGATGGACGGGGGCAAGCTGGAAATCCTCACCAAATTCGACCTGATGGATACCGTGGCAGGGCTGATGGGACAAAAGCGCTAATCAGCAACGGCCGGAATTAATGCTGCCGTTCCGTCTCTTCTTTCGGGCTGCCGATTTTCTGCGATGCTCCCACCCAGAAGAGTTTGAAGTCGCTGAAGTGATGGTAGTAGTGCAGAAAGTGCCCCTGGTATTGAATGTACGTGTCGACGTTCTCAGGCAGCCACAATTCGACGTGGCGCGTCGCGAACAAAACGGGCTTGTAGTCGATGGCAAAGTGTTCACGCTTCATGTCGATCGGTTTTATTTCTCCGACTAGATCCGTTTCGAGATGGAGCACCTGGCCGGAACGCTCCGAGACCCACGCGCGTCCCTTCAGCGGCAAGGGGTAACCGTGCAGGGGCCCCTGGAACCAGGAGAGCACGTTCGGCTCTTTCGGATTTTGCTGAAAGTGAATCACCCACGCCGCCTGATCGTTCCACGTGCCGAGTCCCTCGCATTTCCACTCGAGGTCCTTCTGAATTACCGGATGGAACGCCAACGCCAGCGCAGGAACGCCCAGGTCCGCGACCCGCCCGGGTAACTGAGTCTGCACAGCCCCCACGTCCCGGACTTCCTTGACATCGAACGCTTGCGGAGACGGCTGATTGATGAAAACCAGATAGCTGAAGGCCCGTTCCGACGGCTTTTCCAGTTCTGTACCATGTTTCAGCTCAATCGCCTGAAAATCTTCCCTTGCCGAAAATTCCTGTAGGCTCGCGACCAGTTCCTCCGCGTTCTTGCCGGCCCGTTTGAGAATTTGCGGAAGATGGCACGTTGCGTTTGGAATCACGAAGGGTTTCACGGCGTCGACGTCGGGCGGCGCCCAGTTAGGTCGCGGGGGAATTTCCACGGGCGGCTCGGGAAGCACGTTCACATCCGATGAAGTGACGTGAGTCAGCGGCAGCGAACTCGAAACGAGAGCTGTAACCTGCGGCTTCGGCGGTTCCCGCATCAGCTTGGCCCATTCCCGCGCTCTCGCCGCATTCGGACCCTTGGGGTAATTCCTCGCATAGGTCTCAAAAGCTTCAGCCGCCGCCGGACGCTCGTTCAGCCCGGCGAGAGCCGATCCCAGGAGCAGCTCGACCTGTCCGGCTTTCCCGCTGTCGATTTTCAGCGCCTGGCTGGCGTGATCTCGCGCTTCCGCGTATTTCTTCTCCTGGAGATAGGAGGCTGCCAGCAGCCATTCCGCCTTCCAGGATTTTGTGTCCAACCGGACGGCCTCGCCAAGAACCTCGACCGCGCCCCGGTCGTCGCCCAGCCGGTAGCGCACGGTGCCTAGCGCCGTCAGAGATGAAGCTTCTTTCGGATCGATCGATACGGATTTCTCCAGGTATGGTTTCGCTTGCGCGAAATCGCCCGACAGGATGTACGTCATCCCCATCACGTATTGAACGTAGGGATTGGCGGGCGCCAATTTCATCGCCTTCTGGGTGTGCTTCTGTGCGGACGGGACTTTGCCCGATTGGAGGTCCTCCAAAGCGTGCTGGATTTCCTTCGCGGCTTTCGGCACGAGCACAAAATCCCCGGTCGGGCGCCGGAACACGAGTTCCTGGTTCACGGACCTCAGGAAAACAATCACGCTGGCGCTTGCGCCGGGGTTGTTCGGCAAGTCGACAATTTCGCTCGCCGGGAGATAGCCGTTGGCGGAAACCTGAACTTCGTATTCATTGCCCACTGGCAGACCGCTGAACATCCAGCCGTCGCCCGCCGGTGAGGGAGCCATAGGCAAAGGAACGCCGCTGGTGATGGACGTTACATGCATCAGAGGCACCGCCGATTCCGGCAAGGCTTGGCCGTCCTGCGTGCGCAGATAGACCATGATGGTGCCGTCCGAGGCGCCGATTCCCGGAATGCTACCACCGGTCGCGCCGGGAGCCTGGGCGAGCGCTGGGGCCGATAGGGCGAGGACAACCAAGACAATAGCGAGGAGCTTCACTGGGCGGCCCATCTTGATTCCTCTGTTGGAGGCCCGCAGCGCAGAAAAACTGCTGTTCGAGCAAATCTTTTTTTGAACTATAGGGAGAATTACCCCGGGTGTCAACACAATCGATTCGAGGGTAGTGGGTCAGCAGCTGTCAATCTAATCCAGACTCCCTTTCCTCTGTACCCGGCATCTTTTCGACGCGGCAGGATCGGAACGGGTTCCACCGTGGTTGGCGTGAAGCGGGATGTTATACTTTTTCATCCAATGTGGGTCCCCAGGGCCGGATGTCTCGTCATCGCCGATGCGAATTGAAGATCTGAACGAACGGTTGCGAAGCGCCATTCTTGTGGCGGACGGAGCGATGGGCTCCATCCTCTACGAGGCGGTCGATGGCCTGCGGTGCGTCGAAGAGTTGAATACGTCCCACTCGGAAGAGGTCTTCCGCGCCCACCAGGCGTACATAGAAGCCGGCGCACAACTGATCGAGACGAACACGTTCGGCGCGAACCGCTACAAGCTTGCCGCGATGGGCATCGGCGACCGCGTTGCGGAGCTGAATCACCGCGGAGTAAAGCTCGCGCGCGAGGCTCGCGAAGCGGCGAAACACGAGGTGCTGATCGGAGGCTCCATCGGCCCTTTGGGCGTCGCCCTCCAGGTACGCGAATTGCCGAAGGATGAAGTCTTCTCGATTTTCAAGGAGCAGGCTGGCGCTCTCGAGGAGCGCGGTGTGGACCTGTTTCTCCTCGAGACCTTCAGCGATATCCAGGAATTGCAGATCGCCCTGGAAGCGATTCGCTCCTTTTCGCGGCTGCCCATCGTTGCCGAACTGACTTACTCCGAAGAAGGCACCACGATCGGAGGCACGCGTCCTCAGGATGCCTGGGAGGCGTTAAAGAACGAGAACATCCAGGTGATCGGCGCGAATTGCACGATCGGGCCGCAACTCCTGATTCCGGTGCTGCGCGAACTCGCCGGGAGTGCATCGCTGCCTCTTTCCGCGATGCCCAATGCCGGATTCCCGAAGCGCGTCGGTGACCGCATCGTCTATCCGCGATCCTCCCCCGAGTACTTCGCGCTGTTTGCGCGGGAAGCCGCGGATCTGGGCGTCCGGATTCTCGGAGGCTGCTGCGGCACCACTCCGGAGCACGTTCGGGCCATCGCCGAAGCGGTGAAGAAGTTTCGGCCAGGCAAGGCGGCGTCAGGAACATCCGAAGAGGGGTCCGTGGAAGTGATCGAGCGGGCCGAGCAGTTCCGGCGGCTCGCGAGCCGCGAGCCGGAGAGTGTGCTCTGGAAGAAAATCGAGGCAGGAAAATTCGTGACGTCCATCGAAATCGATCCGCCGAAAGGCGTCGGGATCGGGCGCATTGTCGATGAAATTACGCGGGTCGTGTCGTGCGGCAAGTTCGATGCGATCGATATTAACAGCGGCTCGCTCGCGCGCGTCGGGATGGACGCGCTGATGCTGGCCGCCGCGTTCGAGGCGCACGGATTGGAGACCATTCCGCACCTCACCACGCGCGACGCAAATATCATCGGTCTGCAAGCGATGTTGCTCGGCGCCTGGGCGGCGGGCGGTGTGCGCAACGTGCTGGCCATCACCGGCGATCCTCCTTCGGTGGGAGACTATCCGGAAACCAACGGAGTGTACGAGTTGGATTCGATCGGTCTCGTTAAGGTGCTGGCGCGTTTGAATCAGGGGACGGACTGGGCCGGAAAAAATCTTGGCGGCGCCACAAATTTCACGATCGGAGTGGCCGTCAACCCTGTGGCCGAAGACATCGACGAGGAGTTGCGCCGGTTCGAACAGAAAATCGAAGCCGGCGCGCACTTCGCGATGACGCAGCCGATCTTTACTCCAGAACAGTGGAGCGGCTTCCTTAAGAAGCTCGGAGGAAAATCGCCGGTTCCCGTTCTGCTGGGCCTGTGGCCGCTGACCAGCTACCGTCTCGCGCTGCGATTGAATAACGAAGTTGCCGGGATCGTGATCCCGGAACCGGTGCTGCGCGAGATGGAACGCGCGGGCGACAAAGCTCGCGATCGCGGCTTCCAATTCGGCCGCGAAATGCTCGACTGGGCGCGCACGGCAAGAGCGGACGGAATCGCCGGCGCCTATCTGATCCCGCCCTTCAAGCGCTACGAGGGAATCCTCGATCTGCTCGCCTAGTCCGGCCCCCCCCGAATCCTGGCTCACCTTTGGCGAAGAAGAGGCGAACAAAAATCCGCCGCAATGACATCAAGGACCCTGATACTTAACGCCTTCAAAGGATGTTGACGGCGCGGGCGGCGAGCAGCGCGATGATGGTGAGCGAAATCAAGGACTGGAGCATCATGGCCAGCTTGGCTCCGCGCGTGAGGATTCCCGTGTCTGTGGGAGAGAATGCGGTGCTCGTGTTGAAGGCGAGGAAAAGATAGTCGACGAATTGGGGCGACCAGTTGGGATCCAGCGTTGGGCCCATCATCTGCGGGAAAAGAAACGAACTCTTGAGTTTCCCCCGCGTACGGTCGCGAACGGTGGGGCCGCCCGCGTCGACCTTCCAATACCAAAGCGCGAACACCAGCACGTTCGTGATCCAGAGCGCAACTGCCGAGCGCAGAAGCGTGCTCGGCGGCTCGCTGTGCCGCGGCAAGCTCCGGATCAGGAAAGCGAGCGAGGCGATCATCGCGCCCGTGATCAGCCCGTTCGCGACAAATGCCAGAATTCGCGTCACCCTGTAGTAGCCGCCATAATGCGTGACCACCATGGGAATCAAAAGCACGAAGATCGTCGCCAGCAAAAGCCAGCTGGGACCGACGGAAAGCTGGGGCGGAAGAGCCCAGAAGAGGCAGGCGACGGCCAGCATGGCAATGAACGCCGGCCAGCGGGGCTCTGGGTCAAAGCGTTCGGTGGGCATAGGAAGTCAGGACCGCCGGCCGGCAGGATTGGAAAGCTCGGTCTCTGAAGGCGCAAGCGCCTCTGGGCGATGCGCGGGGATAGGGGCGGGATGAGGTTCCACACCGCGCCAACCGACCGCGCGGCCTTGGACCGCTTCCTTCAACGCCCGGAACAGCACAACGTACATCATTTGCCGATAGTAGAAGCGCTGGATGAGCAGAGGCGCAAGGAGCGTCCAATCCTCGTGCCGTTCGAGCGCGAACGCGACGACGCACGTAAAAAAGTCGATCGCCATGAACGCGGCGAAGAAGAACAGCGAGCGTTCGACGTCCTGCACCGTCCAGAGCTGGGGAAGATGGGCGATTCGAAGCTGAGCGAGCCCCCACAGTGCGATGGAGAATAAGAACAGGAAATCGATGACTGGCGAAACCAGCGGCAAAAGGATCTGGAACAGGAAAATGTTGGGAATGGCGATCCAGCCGAGCGTGCCGTAGCGCGGTCTTCCCGTTACGTCGCGGTGCTTCCAGACGGCCTGAAGCGTGCCAAACGTCCAACGAAAACGCTGGCGAATCAAAGCCTCCATGGTATCCGGAACCTCGGTGCGGCCGACGGCGTCTTCGTCGTAAAGAATTTTCCAGCCGTCGCGGCGGATGGTAAGAGTGAGATCGGTGTCCTCGGCCACCGTGTCGCCGGAGAAGCCGCCGCTCGCGCGCAGGAGGTCGGTGCGCCAGGCGCCGACAGCGCCGGGCACGACCGGAATGCAGTTCAGCAGGTCGAAGGCGCGTTTTTCGAGATTCTGGCTGGTGATGTATTCGAGCGCCTGCCAGCGAGTGATCCAGCGGTTGCGGTTCATCACTTTCACGTTGCCCGCCACGGCGCCCACGTGAGGGTCGGCGAAATGCCGAACCAGTCGCGGGATCGCGTCCGGATCGACGATCGTATCCGCGTCGATGGAAATCGTGATCTCGCCCGTGGCTTCAGCGAGCCCATGGTTCAGCGCGGTCGGCTTTCCGTGATTGGACTGCGCAAGCAAGCGAACGCGGGGATCGCGGCCAAAATTCTGCTCAACGAGGTCAGCCGTGCGGTCGGTCGAGCCGTCGTTGACCACGAGAACCTCGAGATGAGGATAGTTCGACGCGAGCGCCGAGCTGAGGGTATCGACGATTGCAGCCTCTTCGTTATACGCGGGAATCAAGACGGTCACTTGGGGCTTGTACTCCGGATGGTCCGCCGGCGCGGGGCGGAATTTCTCTATGAGCGCGAGAAGTCCGATCACAAGAGCGCGGGCGCTGACCAGAAGAATTCCGGCGATGAAGATGAAGGCGATGCCCGTGCGGAACCAGCGGAATACGTCGAAGATGAACGCATCGGCGCGAGCAAGCAGCCATTCACGCGTGCTCAGCGGCGGCATGATTTGCGCTCGCGTCTGGCCCAGCAGGTCCGAAACGGAAACGAACTGGAAGCCCTTCGAGCGCAGGGCGTCGATGATTTGCGGCAGGGCTGCCACCGTATGGCTGCGGTCGCCGCCGCCATCGTGCAACAGGATGATGTTCCCGCCTTTGACTTTCTCGGCATCCGCGAGCACTCGTTGCACGATCGTTTCGGCCGGAGGAGGCGGAACATCGTTGGCCTCGCCCCAGTCGTGCGGATCGATACGGCCGCCCACGAGGATGTAACCCATCTGCTGCGGAATGGGCAGCATCTGAATTTCGCTCGAGGTTTCCGGCTGGTGGTCAATCCCGTAGGGAGGACGGAACAGGGAGGTCTTCACGCCCAAGCTGCTCTCGAGAAGCAGTTCGGTGAGGTTCAATTCGAGCTGAAGGCGCTCTTTGGTAACCTGTTCGAAATCCGGGTGCGTGAAGGTGTGATTGCCGATTTCGTTTCCTTGCTTGTACTCGCGCCGGATAAGCTGCGCGTACAGGTTTGCGGGCTCGCCAATCACGAAGAACGTGGCCGGCGCGCGCTTCTCTTTCAGGATATCGAGAATCTTCGGTGTCCA
>DATGHM010000015.1:0-43614 GCA_035307985.1 Candidatus Acidiferrales bacterium | reverse complement strand
GACAAGAAGGTCCTCGTGGAAGAAGTCGAAAGGCCGGAGTGGCTCGGCCAGATGGAAGCCATCCTTGAAACGCTGAACGAAGGCGTGATGGTGGTCGACGACTGCCAGCGCGTCATCTTCACGAATCCCATCTTTCGCGAGATGTCGGGTTTTCCCGAAGACATGCTGACTGGCCAGACCGTCTCCGACTTCTATACGGTTCCGGAAGCCCGTGTCCTCAACCAGCATCGCGAACGCGGATTGCGAGACGGCCACAACCGTTTCGAGTTCGTGCTTCCCAAAAAAGATGGCGGCCGCCTGCCCGTCATCATCAGCGCGCGCGGCCTGGAAGATCCGGAAGGCCGGATTTTTGCCGTCATCACGTTCACCGATATTTCCGAGCAGAAGAGCGCCGAACTGAAGCTGCGCGAGGCCAACGCAAAGCTCGAGGATCGCCAAAAACAAATCGAGGAAGAACTGACCTTGGCGGCGCACGTGCAGCAGACCCTGGCGCCGCAATCGATCGTGTGGGGCGCCGTGCGCGTCGATGCCTATTACCATCCTGTGCGCCGCATCGGAGGGGACTTCGGTCTTGTTGCGCCGCAGGATGACGACTACTTGAACCTTCTCGTCTTCGATGTTTCCGGGCACGGCATTGGCGCCGCCCTCGTCGCCAATCGCCTTTACACCGCAACGATGGCGCAGCTCGCCGCGAACGCGCCGTTCAGGGATATGTTCCGACACTTGAACCGTTTCGTGCTGCAGAACCTCGGCGGTTCGGTTTTCTTTTTCACCGCGGCCGCCGCGCGGATCGATCGCGATGCGCGACGCCTGGTTTTTGCCGGCGCGGGACATCCGCCCGGCATGATCGTCACGCCCGGCCAGCAACCGCGCCTGCTCGAATCGCGCGCGATGGTTCTCGGGGCGCTCCCCGAAGCCGTGGGAGGCGATCCGGCCGTCGAAGCGATCCTTGAGCCCGGCGATCGCATCGTTTTGTACACCGACGGAATCACCGACGTGTTCGACTCGCGAGGTGAAATGCTTGGGGTCCCCGGCGTGCAGAAATTCGTCCGTGAAACCGCGACGCTCCCGTTCGGCGAGATGAAGCACGCCCTCCTCGATCGCGTGGCGGCGTGGCGCGATGGGCCTCCGTCCGACGATGTCTCCATCGTTCTCGCCGAGGTTCAGTGAGAGGTTCAGTGACGCGCGCCGGCGCGACGAGCTTTTTCCGCCGAGCCAGCTTTAGACGCGAAAATCGCTCTCCGCATGGTCTTTACGCCCCGGATTTCGCTTATTGTCGTCAGTAAAATAAGCAATCCGCCTCTAAGAAGCCACTCCTGCACCAACAGTCGCCGCCGAAATCAAGATCCTGCCAGTCATAGTACTCGGCTCACAACCGATAATTTCTCAAGCCAGCCTGCTGACGGCGAGAGTGAAGCGATTGTTCCACGTGAAACAATTGTTTTCGTCTTTGGGAGCCCCAAGGGGGGCGCCCGGAGAGTATGGGCCTCAGGTGCCTGTGACTCTGAGGAATCTGCGTTTGCCCGCGCGGAGGGACACGGCGGCGCCGGAACTCAGCGCAATTGCGCGCTTTACATCCTTCTCCACTTGCCCGTCCACCTCCACGGCGCCCTGCTTGATGAGGCGTTCAGCTTCGCTGCGAGAGCCGGCGAGTTTGGTTTCGGTGAGCAGCGCATGCAACGCGCGCGTCCCGGCAGCTAATTTCATTTCGGGAATCTCGGCTGGGGCACTGCGGTCGCGGAAGACGCGCTGAAACTGCTCCTTGGCCTTGGTGGCGGCGTCTTCGCCGTGGAAGTCGCGAACGATCACGTGCGCGAGCTGCATTTTTGCATCCATCGGATGCAGGGCGCCAGCACGCACTTCTTCGCGCAGGCGCACGATCGCAGGCGATGACAAATCCGTCAGGAGCTCGTAATAGGACCACATCAGCTCGTCGGAAATCGACATCATCTTGCCGAACATCTCGGAGGGGGACTCCGTGATCCCAACGTAATTGCCGAGGCTCTTCGACATTTTGCGCTCGCCATCGAGCCCGACCAGGATCGGCATGGTGAACGCAACTTCTCCCGCAAGGCCGTATTCCCGCTGGATGTCGCGGTGGACGAGGAGATTGAATTTCTGTTCGGTGGCGCCGATTTCGACGTCCGATTCGAGCTTCACCGCGTCGATCGCGGTGAGCAGCGGGTAGAGCAACTCGTGTACGGCGATGGGAAGATTCTTTTCGAGCCGCGAGCGAAAATCCTCGCGTTCGAGCATGCGCGCCAGGCGGTAGTGGCCGCAGAGACGAACCACGTCGTAGCTCGACATCGTGCCGAGCCATTCGCTGTTGTAGCGGACTTCCGTCTTTTCGCGATCGAGGATTTTGTAAACCTGCTCGAGGTAAGTCTTCGCATTGGCGTCGACCTGCTCGCGAGAGAGCGGCGGGCGCGTTTCAGACTGGCCCGTGGGATCGCCGATCATCGCCGAAAAATCGCCGATCAGGAAAACGGGCGTGTGGCCCATATCCTGAAAATGTTTCAGTTTGCGCAGCACGACGGTGTGGCCCAGGTGAATATCGGGCGCGGTGGGATCGACGCCGAGATAGACGCGCAGCGGTTTGCCCGTCTTTGCGGAATTTTCGAGCTTCTGCTTCAACTCCTCTTCGGGAATGATTTCCGCAGCGCCTTTTCGCAGGTAGGCGAGCTGTTCGGGAACGGGTTTGAACTTTGTGCCAGACATTGGGTCCCGTTTCGACGGGCGGGTCTCAGACCCGCCCCTACGATTCCGCGCGAGCGATCAGGACGCGGCGGCCTTCCATGCGATAGCGACCTTCGAGAATGATGCGCACCGCTTCGGAATAGATGCGATGCTCCTCGCGCAGGACGCGTTCGGAAAGTGTCTCCACCGTATCGCAGTCCTGCACCGGCACCACCGCTTGTATGACAATCGGGCCCGCATCGAGATTTTCGTCGACGAAATGCACGGTGCAGCCCGTGAACTTCACGCCGTGTTCGAGCGCCTGCCGCTGCGCTTCGAGGCCGGGAAACGCAGGCAGCAGCGACGGGTGGATGTTCAGGATCCGATTGGGAAAGGCGGCGACGAAGTAAGGCGACAGCAGCCGCATGTAACCGGCCAGGCAAACCAGATCGACTTTTTTCTCGCGCAACGCTGCAACGACAAGCTTGTCGTAGGCTTCGCGCTGAAGGCCCGTCGAAAGGATCACCTGCGCGGTAATGCCGCGCTCGCTCGCCTTGCCAACACCTTCTGCCGATTCGCGATTACTCACGACAACGGCGATTTCCGCGTTCGGAATACGTCCTGCGACGATGCTGTCCGCCAAAGCCTCGAAGTTCGAGCCGCGCCCCGACAGCAGCACGCCGATCCGTTTCGTCATAAGCAAGCGAAATTAGCATAGTTCGCCAGAGAGGCAAACGCGCATTTGCTGCGCGACTGTACAGGACGCTGAAAAATCATCGGAACCGCCTTTTGGTTCGCGGCCTCCCCTGGCGCTTCGAATTTTGTTTTGCGAACTGGGGAGGCGAGGCTATCTTGCGCGCTGGCCTCTGCGCGGTGAGCCCACCCAAATCAGAGGGGAAGTTTGCCGCTGTAGACGACGCGGGGGGTGCCGCGGGTGGTGCCCTCGATCCGTCCGATCGCGTAGAATTTTTCGCGGCGGCGCTTCAATTCACTCTCGACGCGCTCGACGTGCCGCGCGGGAACCATGAGAATCATGCCCACGCCAAGGTTGAACGTGCCGAGCATTTCGTCGCGGTCCACAGTGCCCACCTTGGCGAGATAGCGAAAGATCGGAAGCACTGGCCACGAGCCAAGCTGTACGACGGCCTGAACGTTTCGCGGCAGCGCACGCGGGAGGTTGCCGGTGATTCCTCCGCCCGTAATATGGGCCATGGAGGAGACCCAGCCGCGAGCGAGAACGTTTTTCAGCAGCGGCCAGTAGGCGCGGTGGGGCTTCAGCAATTCCGCCCCGATTTTGTTGCCGATGTCGGGAACATAGGTGTCCGGTTCGAGTTTCGCGACTTCGAACACGAGCTTGCGCGCGAGCGAATAGCCGTTGGTGTGCAGGCCGCTCGAAGGCAGGGCGATCAGGACGTCTCCCGGACTGACATGCCGAACATCAAGCTGCCGCGAGCGCTCGACCGCGCCGACGATGAATCCGGCGAGATCGTATTCGCCCGGCGCGTAGAAGCCGGGCATCTCGGCGGTTTCGCCGCCGATCAGGGCGCAACCGGCTTGCTTCGCGGCGCGGCTCATGCCTTCGATCACCTGTTCGACGACGCGCGTATCCATTTTTCCCAGGGCCAGGTAGTCGAGGAAGAACAGTGGCTCGGCGCCCTGCGTCAGAATGTCGTTGACGCAGTGATTGAGGATGTCCGCGCCCACGCTCGAGTGAATGCCGGTGGCGAAGGCGACTTTCAGTTTCGTGCCAACGCCATCGGCGCTGGCCACCAGCACCGGCTCACGCCAGCGCTTGGTATCGAGCTGAAACAGAGCGCCGAAGCCGCCGATCGGCGCGAGCACGCCGCGGCGAAACGTTTTCCCTGCCACGGCGGCAATGCGCCGCTTTGCCTCTTCGGCAACGGAAATATTTACGCCCGCATCCGCGTAGCGCATGGACTTCGCTCTTTTTTTCACGAGGGCTGGGGGCTCTATTCAGTTTAGAACGTACGGAACAGCCGTTTCCAACGAACTTCGCTGGGGTGGACGAACACTCGAAGATACGTCTCGAAACGCTCGCCGATGTGTCTGGGATCCCAAACCTCCTCCGGCGCTTTGATGGACATGTAGATCATCGCTGGAGTCCCGATAATGCTGGCGCGGGGAACGAATCCCCAAAAGCGACTATCGTAGGAATTCTCCCGATTGTCTCCCATCACGAAATATTCGCGGGGCGGCACCACGACGGTGCCGTCGTCGATATCTTTGGACAGTTCCGCGGCCCATGCAGGAGTGAGCTGGCTCTGGGCGGCACGGGAATCCGCGGCCGGAGGGAAGTTGTCCATAAAGGCGGCCGCCAGGCTCGGATCGTGATATGCGTAAGGTTCGTTGAGGGGCGCCCCGTTGACGAACACCTGCCCGTTAACAATCTTGAGATGATCTCCGGGCATGCCCACGATGCGCTTGATGAGATCCGGATGCCCCGGGAACGGCGCCGGGAAAACGACAATCTGCTTCCGTTTCGGTTCGCGCCAAAGCGGAACGTGATAGTCGGTAAAAGGGACCCCAGCGTCGTAGCCGAAACACGTGACGAGCACGTGATCCCCGGGCAGGATCGTCTTCTCCATGGAGCCGCTGGGAATTACCCGCGCTTGCACGACTGAGCCTTCAATGAGGAAAAATGCCAGGATCACCCAGAACCAGGAAAGGAGTTCGCGCAAGAACCCGCTGCGCCATCGATCCGAATTGCTTGTCCGGTTGTTGTTGTCGGCTTCGGACACCGTCTGACCCGTTTGAGATCCCAAATGCGTCCTCTTTATTTTAGAACGTATGGAACAGCCGTTTCCAACGAACTTCGCCGGGATGGATGAATACTTCCAGGTACGTCTCAAATCGCTCTGCGATGTGTCCGGGATCCCAGACTTCCTCCGGCGCGGCGATCGACATATAGATCATCACCGGGACACCGATAACGTTGGCGCGCGGAACGAATCCCCAGTAGCGGCTGTCGTAGGAATTCTCGCGATTATCGCCCATCACGAAGTACTCGCCGGGCGGAACGTGCCACGGACCGCGGAACTCGGTGGGATTGGGCGGGCTCATGCGATACGGTTCGGATAAAGCCTTGCCGTTGGCGTAAACGACGCCCGAGCGGATGTCCAGCGTGTCGCCGGGAACGCCGATCACACGCTTGATGAAATCGGGATAGCCCTCCTGCGGGAGGGGCGCGCGAAAAACGATGATCTGCTGCCGCTTCGGCTCGCGCCAGAGAGGAACGCTCCAAGCTGTGAACGGGACGCCCGCGCTGTACCCGATCCGGCTCACGATCAGGTGATCGCCAATCAGGACGGTGTTTTCCATCGAGCCGCTGGGAATCACGCGCGCCTGCACCAGCGTTCCTTCAATGAAGAAAAAGGCGAGGATCACCCAGAACCAGGAAAGAGCCTCGCGCCAGACTCGATCCTTCGTGATCACGACCTGCTTTTTCGATTTCGCGACTTTCGCTTCTTCTGCTTCGACTTTCGGACTCACAACATCCCCTGTTCATTATTTATGAAGACGCAGACTGCTGGAGCAAACCTCGGAACCGCTTTGCTAAGAGGACCGGACTCGAAGCTACTGAAAAACTCCGCTAATTCGCACGGTGAGCTTCCACTTCGAGTTGGACGAGCTCGGTGGGATAGCTGCCGGTGTAGCACGAGGTGCAGAATTTCCGTTCCGTGTCCTCCACAGCCGCGCGCAGCGATTCGAGCGAGAGATAGCCGAGGGAATCGGCTTCCAGGTATTGCCGGATCTGCTCGACGGACTGCCGCGCCGCGATCAATTCATCCCGCCGGGGCGTGTCCACGCCGTAGTAGCAAGGCGATACCGTGGGCGGACAACCGATTCGAACGTGAACTTCAGTAGCGCCCGCTTCGCGCACCAGCCGGACAATCTTGCGGCTGGTTGTGCCCCGCACGATCGAGTCGTCGACCAACACGACGCGCTGGCCCTCAAGCATGGAACGCACGGGATTCAGTTTCAGTTTCACGCCAAAATCGCGGATGGTCTGCTCCGGCTCGATGAACGTGCGGCCCACGTAATGGTTGCGGATCAGGGCCATCCGGAACGGAATCCCC
This sequence comes from Candidatus Acidiferrales bacterium, assembly GCA_035307985.1. Lineage (GTDB taxonomy): Bacteria > Acidobacteriota > Terriglobia > Acidiferrales > UBA7541 > Palsa-295. The sequence goes on along the minus strand of DATGHM010000015.1, from coordinate 36,841 downwards.
GATTCGTCCGCGTAGCCGATAGAGGCCGGTACTCCGGAGTCCGGAACCGGGACGACGATGTCCGCGTCGGCGGGATGTTCGCGCGCGAGCAGCCGGCCCAGGCGCTCGCGGCTCTGATTGACGGAGCGGCCAAAAACCACGCTGTCGGGCCGCGAGAAATAGACGTGCTCGAAAATGCAGTATTGATGCGCCTTTTCGGGCGCGAAGCGGATGGATTCAATCCCGCTGCGGGAAATGCGGACCATCTCGCCAGGCTCGACTTCGCGGACGTACGCGGCATCGATCAAGTCGAACGCGCAGGTTTCCGACGCGACGACCCAGGAGCCGTCGAGGCGGCCGAGATTGAGCGGGCGAAAGCCGCGCGGGTCGCGGATGGCGTAGAGTTCGTCGCGCGTGAGGATCACCAGCGAATACGCGCCTTCCACCTGGTTCAGCGCGTCGGCGATGGCGGCCGGCAGGTTGCGCGCGGAGCTGCGCGCGATCAGGTGAACGATCACTTCCGTGTCGCTGGTGGTCTGGAAAATCGAGCCGCGATGTTCGAGGCGGCGGCGCACTTCGAGCGCGTTGGTCAGGTTGCCGTTATGACCCAGTGCGAGCTTGCCTCGATTGCAGTCGATCACCACCGGCTGCGCGTTGAGCAGCGAACTGTCGCCTGCCGTCGAGTACCGCGTGTGGCCGATGGCCGATTCGCCGGGCAGGCGAGCAATTACGTCCGGCGTGAAGATTTCCTGCACGTGGCCGAGCGACTTATGCGCGTACACGTCCAGGCCGTCGGTTGAAGCAATGCCTGCGGATTCCTGGCCGCGGTGCTGCAGGGCATAGAGTCCCAGGTAGGCAAGCTTCGCAGCTTCCGTGTGGCCGAAAATCCCAAATACGCCACATTCGTCGTGGAAGTGGTCGTCCAAACCGTGCCGCTTGTAATTCATGCGTTTTCGAGCGCCTCCGGCAGAGATTGGTCCCATGCCTTCCTGAAGGAGTTTAGATCCCCCTTGACGACGAGGGCGCCATTATATTGGATGCGAAACTCGCCCCGTATGACTTTCCCGACCCGGAGAGCGTTCACCTTCCATTGTGACGCAATTGCCTCGATTCGAGTAAGAAATTCGGGGGAAGCGGAGACGACGGCGCGCGCGCCACGCTCGCCGAAGAGGGCCATTTCAGCGGACTGTCCCGGTGCTTCGGGCATCAGATCGATTTGCGCCGAAATGCCATTTGCGGAAAAGCAGGATTCCGCCACGGTTACAACGATGCCGCCGTCGCTGATGTCGTGGGCGGAGAGAATCGCCTTTTCAGCGGCGAGCTGAACAAGGCATTCGATCAATCGCCTTTCAGCAGCGAGGTCGATTGCGGGAGGAGTGCCGGCAACGATTCCGTGAATCGTCTTCGCGTACTCAGACGACGAGAATTCAGATTCAAACGTAGCGCTGGGCCTCAGGCCGGCATCTTCGCTTTCAACCGAGGTCGATCCGGGCTCGCTGGCATCCAGCAGTAAGATCGTGTCCCCTTCATTTCGAAAGCCAGAGCCGAGCGCGCATTCGGCATCTTCGAGCAAGCCGAGCACGCCGAGAACTGGCGTCGGGTAAATCGGCTTGCCGAGAGTTTCGTTGTAAAAGCTGACGTTGCCGCCGGTAATCGGCGTTTCGAGAGCGCGGCACGCTTCGGAAATACCCTCGATGGCTTCGGTGAATTGCCACATCACTTCGGGCTTTTCAGGATTGCCAAAATTCAGGCAATTCGTGGCGGCGATGGGGCGTGCGCCGGTGCAGGCGACGTTGCGAGCGGCCTCGGCGACGGCGTGCATCGCGCCGACACGCGGGGATAAAAAGCACCAGCGGCCGTTGCCGTCGGTGGCGATGGCGAGGGCGCGCTTCGTCTCCTTCAGGCGCAGCACGGCGGCGTCGCCGGAGCCGGGGCCGACGCGCGTGTTCGTCCGCACCATCGAGTCGTATTGCTCGGTGATCCAGTATTTCGACGCGATCGACGGCGACGCGAGCAGGCGCCGGAAATTTTCGGTGAGGTCAGAACCTTCGCGCGCGAATTCGATGAGCTTCGTCTGCTGTTGCGTATTCCCGGACGGCGCAGGCTTCGCGATTGGGCGTTCGTAGCGCGGCCCCTCCTCGGCGAGTGCGTGCGCTGGAATTTCGGCGGCGACTTGCCCGTGATGGAGAAGGCGCAGCATGCCATCTTCGGTCACGCGGCCGATTTCCACCGCATCGAGCCCCCACTTCTCGAAGACGGCGAAAACTTCACGTTCGCGGCCGCGCTCGGCGACCAGGAGCATGCGTTCCTGCGATTCGCTGAGCATCATTTCGTAGGGCGTCATGCTGGTTTCGCGTTGGGGGACGCGTGACAGGTCGAGCTCGATGCCCACGCCGCCGCGCGACGCCATCTCGGAACTCGAGCTGGTGAGGCCGGCCGCACCCATGTCCTGAATAGCGACCACCGCGCCCGTGCGCATCGCTTCGAGGCAGGCTTCCAACAGCAGCTTTTCCATGAAGGGATCGCCCACCTGTACGTTGGGGCGTTTTTGCTGCGATTCTTCGCTGAATTCGGCGGAGGCGAGCAACGATGCACCGTGTATTCCGTCACGTCCCGTCTTCGCCCCCGCGTAAATCACGGGATTGCCCGCGCCGCTGGCCTTCGCAAAAAACAGCTCGTCGCGACGGCCGACTCCGAGAGCCAGCGCGTTGACGAGCGGATTATTCGAGTAGCACGGCTCGAAGAGCACTTCGCCGCCCACGGTCGGGACGCCGAAACAATTTCCATAGAACGCGATGCCGCGCACGACGCCGTCGAGGATCTGGCGATTGCGGTGGATTTCTTCCTCGGTCGCTCCGTTTGGTTGCGCTGGTGGCGCTTTAGGAGGTCGGAGCTTCAGCTCCGACGTATCGGCCATCTTCTGGGGGGCTTCGGCCCCTGAAGTAATTGGACCGAAGCGGAGCGAATCGAGAACAGCGATCGGCCGCGCTCCCATGGTGAAAATGTCGCGCAAAATTCCGCCCACGCCGGTCGCCGCGCCCTGAAAGGGCTCGACGAAGCTTGGATGATTGTGCGACTCGATTTTGAAGACGGCGACAAGGCCGTCGCCCACGTCGACCACGCCCGCGTTTTCGCCCGGGCCCTGTACCACGCGCGCGCCGCGCGTCGGAAGCCGCTTCAGATGGACGCGCGAGGATTTGTAGGAGCAGTGCTCGCTCCACATCACACTGAAGATGCCGAGCTCGGTGATGTTGGGGTCGCGGCTGAGGATTTTCTGTATGCGCGCGTATTCTTCAGGGGTGAGACCGTGCTCGGCGGCGACCTCATGAGTGACGCGCGTTTCGGTTTGCAACATTCGAATCCTTGGTCCGCTAGTTGGTCCTGGAAAAGTTGTCCACCACTTCCCACATAAGACGCACGCCGTCGGCGAAATTCTTCACCGGAATACGCTCGTTATTGCCGTGCACGCGCTCGTCGTCGTCCTGCGTGATGGCGAACGGCTCGAACCCGTAGCTCAGGATGCCCTTATCGCGGAAGAAATGCGAGTCGGTGAAGCCTGCGTCGACCGTTTGCACCACGCCGGCGCCCGGATCGAGCGTGTGGACCGCGTTCTCGATCGCCGCGTAGAGCGGCGAATCGGTTGACGACGTGGCTGGCGGAAAATTGAGGATCACGTTGATCTTGATCGACGGGTCGTTGATGACGCTGCGGATTTGCGCCACCCAGCGCTCGATCGTCCAGCCGGGCAGCAGGCGGCAGTCAAGCTGCGCGCGGGCTTCGGGCGGGATGATGTTGACCTTCTTCGAGCCGGTGAGGCCGGTGATGGAAATCGTGTTCCTCAGGCGTCCGAGAATTTCCGGACGCTTTTCGAGTTCGGCGTAGGCGTCCGGCTCGGCGAGAAACGCCTTGATATTTTCGAAGCGGCTGTGCCACGGTTCAGACTCGTAGGGCGCGTGCGTGCGCAACATGGCTTCGACGGGCGGCGTCAATTCGAGCGGCGGACGATAGTTGCGCAAACGCTCGAGCGCGGCGACCAGCCGGTTCGGAGCCGAATCCGGGATCGGAATCGAAGCATGGCCGGAGCGGCCCGTGGCGACGAGTTCGAGCCAGGCGGGCGTTTTCTCCGTCGGGCCGACGCCGAAATAAACCGGCTTGCCCGAGGCGTCCGCAAGCGAGCCGGCACCTTCGGTCATCATGAATCCCGCGCCGGCAATCCATGCAGGTTTGTTTTTCACCACCCAGCCCGCGCCGAAATTTCCACCAGCCTCTTCGTCGGCCGTACCGAGGAAAATCACGTCGCGGCGCAACGGCACGTGCATGCGGTGCAGTTCGAGAAACGAAATCAGCTCGCAGATGCCGAGCGACTTCATGTCAATCGAGCCGCGTCCCCAAAGATAACCCTCGCGAATGATTCCGGCGAACGGGTCCACGCTCCAGAATTCGCGGCTGACGGGCACTACGTCCATGTGGTTCAGCAGAATCAGCGCTGGCTCGGAACCCTGTCCCTTCAAACGCGCCACGATATTCGCGCGGCCCGGAGCAGACTCGGCGATGTCGTAGGGGATGCCTTCTGCCTTGAAGATTTTGGCGTACCAGTCCACTGCACGAACCTCGTTGCCTGGAGGATTGGTTGTGTCGACGCGAATGTACGCCGAGAGGTCCTGCAAGGCTTCGTTCTGGATCGTGGGCCAGTCGAGCGACGCCGCGGTTGATGCCGCGCCGGCCTGGGCGCGTGCACCGGGCGCGGAGAGTGCCAGGAAGAGGCCGAAGGCGATCACGAGCGAGCCGATGATCGGTGCCGTCTGTTCGATGGCAACACGTGACCTCGATGCGATTAGGCGGTTGATCGTGATTATCCTCCGCGATTCATTCGGGGTGCAGCGGTTCGAAGAACGCCGCGTTCGCGGGCGAATTGTCGCAGCAAACTGTGCGCCTCGCAAGCCCGCTTTGAAGACAGCCCTCCGTCATATCTCGAGAAAGCCGCGCTATGTCATGGGCGAAAATTACGCGACGCGGACCGCTTCGTGGCGGCGAGTTGCGCGCTGCGCAGTCAGGCTGGCGACCATCGAGCGCAGGATGACGAGGCCGTCGGCGGAGCCCAGCGGTGCTTCGACGGCGCGCTCCGGATGCGGCATCAGCCCGAGGACGTTACGCTCGCGGTTACAGATTCCCGCGATTGCAGCGAGCGCCCCATTCGGGTTCGCCGCGCGGTCATCTTCCGGCGCCGCGCCGCGCGAGGGATCGCCGGCGTCGCGCCCATCCGGATGCACGTAGCGGAAAATGATCTGGTCGTTGCGCTCGAGATCGGAGAGCGTCGCGGCGTCGCAGAAATAATTTCCTTCCATGTGCGCGATAGGAACCTCCAAAACCTGCCCGCGCTTGGCCTCGCAGGCGAACGGAGTATTTGTGCTTTCGACGCGAATGTGCACCTGGCGGCAGAGGAAGCGAAGCCCTTTATTACGCATCATGGCGCCGGGAAGAAGTCCCGCTTCGAGGAGCACCTGAAAGCCGTTGCAGATCCCGAGAACAAGGCCGCCGGATTGAGCGAAGCGATTCACCGCGCTCATGACGGGAGAGAAGCGCGCGATGGCGCCCGTGCGGAGATAATCGCCGAAAGCAAATCCGCCGGGCAGGATGATGGCGTCGAAGCCGGAAACCTCGTGCGACTGGTGCCAGATGAATTCGACAGGCTGGCCGATCACCGAACCGATCGCGTGATAGGCGTCATCGTCGCAATTCGAGCCGGGAAACCGCACGACTCCAAATTTCATCGTTTCGCCTCTTTGAAGCCCCATTTTAACACATCGGGTTCAGCCCGCCTGCTCCTCTGCCTCGGCCATCAGAGCCGGTTGAAGAGGAGTGGCGCGCCCAGCTTCGACGTGTAATTCGGCCGGTAGCGTTCCGTGTTATAGAGACGAGACACGTCCACCTTGCGCGAGCCGGACGGCAAATCCTTCAGCGCGACCTGGCTGTAGCATCCGTTCTGCAGCCCGACGAGGCGCCCGCGCAGGCCATCACGAATCAGGTCGACAGCGATATTCGCATACGTGATGGCCACGAGTTCGTCGATGGCGTCTGGGTCGCCGCTGCGCAAATCGTAGGTCAGGTCGCTTTCCATCACTTCCTGCCCGGTGCGCTTCTTGATCTGCTCGCCGAGTGCGTGACCGATATCGACTTTCTTGCGATGGCCGTATGCGTCCGCCTCGCCGTACTCTTCGATGGCGCCTTCCTTCCACACCGCCCCTTCGGAGACGACCACCAGCGCGTAATTACTCGGATTATTCCGTTTGTCCTCCATCAGCAGATCGCAGAGATGGCCGAGGTCGAATTGATATTCCGGTATCAGGCAGCGCGCGGAGCTGACGTATGCTGTGTAGAGCGCGGTGAAACCGGCATCGCGCCCGAACATGCGGAAGACTCCGATGCGCTCGTGCGAGCCGAGCGTCGTGCGCTGGCGCGTGATCAGTTCCTTCGCGCGCGTGATCGCAGTCGAGAATCCGATGCAGTATTCCGTTCCCTGGACGTCGTTGTCCATGGTCTTGGGAACGGCGATCAGCGGAAAGCCCTTCGAATCGAGCACGGAGGCGAAGCTCAACGTGTCGTCGCCGCCGATGGCCACCAGGCAGTCGATGCCGAGGCGCTCCAGATTTTTCAGGACGATTGGCGTGAAATCGTAATACTTGCCGTCGAAGGGGAGCTGTTTCAGCTCTTCTTTGGAGAGGTGCTGGGGGAGTTTCGATTCGGTCATTTTGCGCGGGTTGGTGCGCGACGTGTGCAGCACGGTGCCGCCGCTGCGGTCGATGGTGCGCGTGTTCTCGCGCGTCAGCGGCCGGATGTACGCCAGGTCGGCGCCCAGCGCGGGATTCATGTGCGTCAGGCCTTCCCAGCCGCGGCGGATGCCGATCACTTCGCGGTCAATTTCGCTGGCGCGATAAACCACGGACTTGATGACAGGATTCAGGCCGGGAACATCGCCGCCGCCCGTTAGAATACCGATTTTCTTCTTTGTGCTCATGGCCCCTCTCCCTGCTTGTCTGGAACGCCCGGCTCAGGCTCGTCCTCGTATACGACTTTCCGCGACGGCTCGATGCTTGAGAATTTCTGGTTTGGTGAGGTTTGCGCCGCAAGACCATCCTGCGGCGCACCGGAAGGGGATATCTATTTCCGGCCGACCATATTACACGGTTTGGAGACGTGGCGGCTAGCGCAAGCATGTTGAGAATTTCACGCAAACCGGGATGTCCGCGGCGGAATCTCCTGCGGAGCTATTCGCTTGTCGCGGTGAGGGCGCCCTTGCGCATCGCGGAGTTGCCAAGAATCTGCAATGCCCCGCGCAACAGGTGCTCGAAATCGGCGCCGCCCGTTCCGCGAGCCTTCTCGATCGCTTTTTCGACCGCGCGTTCGTCATATCCCAGATTCACAAGCGCCGACGCAACGTCTGATTCGAGCTGCGAGCGCGTCGCCGGCCTGCCGGTTTCCGGCACGTCGATGGCCACCAGTTTGTCGCGCAGTTCGACCACGATGCGCTCCGCCGTTTTCCGCCCGACGCCCGGAATGCGAACAAGCTGCGCCAGGTCGCTTTTGCGAATCGCGGGCACAAGCTCCTCGATGCCCATTCCGGAAAGGATTTTCAAGGCAAGCGAAGGGCCCACGCCCGAAGCGGAGATCAATAGCTCGAAACAGTGCTTCTCGCGCGCGGTCAAAAAGCCGTAGAGCGCCAGCGCATCCTCGCGGACGTGCGTGTGAATCAGCAGCGCGGTCTCTGCTTGGAGCGCGCCCAGTCCGGCGAAGGTCGAGAGCGGAATTTGCACCTGGTACCCTACGCCGCCCACCTCGATGAGCACCTGATTGGGACGTTTCTCAACGAGCTTGCCGCGCAGGGAGCCGATCATGTCGAGCGATTATTCCCGAGCGACGCGGGAGTGTCAACGCTTCGGGGACAAACCGGGCCGCCAAACTGCGCCGCCAGCATCTCGTCCACCTCAGAATTGCCGGATCGCGATGCCGTTGAGGACGCGCGTGCTGTCCTGTCCGACGAGCAAGGCCGTATTGGCGTCAATCACGTAGTACACCAGATTGTATGTGGCCGGCGGATTCGTCGGTTGCAGCGCGGCGGTTCCCCGACCGTTCGTTCCGGGCGCCGCGATCGAACTGGAGGTACCGATCGGGTCGGAAGGCTGCGGAGACGTTCCGAAATTATTGATATCAAGGTTCCCCGTAAACGTCGACGTAATGGCCGCCTCTCCCTCGGCATCCGATTGGTACAAGCCCGGATCGTTGTAGAAAATTCCCTGGCCGTTCAGCACCAGGCCGAAGTTTCCGGCGAGCGCGGCGGGAGAAGCTTGCTGGAGATAGGCCGTGCCCTGCGCGATCGCCGTGGAATCGAGTTCGAGCATCAGCGCCGTGTTTGCGGCGGTAGGATAGGCGGCAAACTCCATTGATCCCAACTTCAGATCGATACGGCCCGTGGTCGCGTCCACAGAGTAGGTGGATGCGCTGATCGACGCGTTTGCGCTCGCCGTTCCCGCGTCGTCGCTGTCCAGAGTGCCGCCGGTGATGTTTCCGTTCGCATCCGACGTGAAAACGCCGCCCGCGGCGTAGGCTCCGGAACTGGAATTCCCGCCCACGGCAAACACATAGTTCGACGCAGAGAGCGCGCCGGCCGTGAACGACGAACCGCTCGCGCCGGCATAAACGTCTCCTGCCAGATGGGCAGCCTGATCGGTTTCGATCAGGTGGAGATGGGTGCTGTCGATGATGTAGAGCGCAAATTGCAGTTGTCCGGTGCTCGTGGAGGAAAGCGTCAACACGCCGCGGCCTGTGCCGGAATTTGTAGTGTCGAAGGAATAGCTGCCGCTGAGGCTTGCGTCCGCCGCTTTCACTGTGCCGTTGTCATTCTCGTCCACGATGGATGCGGACTGCGGGATCCCGCCCGATCCATCGGCCGCAAATCTGCCGGCGATGCCGAGGGGATGAAACTGCGCGTCGCCTCCCGATGCGAGAAAAACGTAATTGCCCTTGATCACGGAAAGCGAATTCGTGAGGTCATCGAGATTTTGCTGGTCGATCGTTCCGTGGCCTGTCGTGCTCGAATCGAACCGAATCAGCAACGCGTGTGATGTCGATGTGAGCACGAACTGCCAGGTTTCCGAGCCATGGCTGGTGTTCACGACGGCGCTCGTCCTCCCGTCCGCCCCTACCTTGTAGGTGCCTGAAAGGATGGGAACGGCAGCGGCGACAGGACTGCCGAAGCTGTCGCCGTCTTCCAGGCCGCTCTGGATGGTGCCTGCGCCATCAGCCACGAAGCGTCCCGCAACAGCGCGGAAGCCCGTCGCGTCGTCTCCCACGTAGGAGAAAGCAAAGGGCCCGCGCAACGATGCATCCGAGTAGACGACGGTGGCCGTCGCGGTAGCGGTTTCCGCCGTTCCGCTCGAGTTGTCGGTGGCCGTGATCGTCACCTTTCCCCCCGGCGGAGGGGCAAACGGCGCCGTGTACAGCCCAGTGGTGGGATTGATAGACCCGATATCGCCGCCGTTCGTCGAGCTGACGGTCCAGGTGGCGCTGGTGTCCAGGACGTTGTTCAGCATGCTCGAGAATTGAAAGGTCCCGCCGGCGGGAACGGTGGCCTGCGCAGGCGACACTCCGAGCACTGTGCTAACTCCGACGGTAACGGTGGAGGTATTCGACGTGATCGTCGTGCTCGACGAGGAGCTGGTGCCGGTGCTCACGGTAATGATGGCGGTAACGGTCACCTGGCCGTTGTTGGTGGTCGGGACGACTTTGGGCGCCGTATAAATTCCGACGTTGGTGTCGGTGGAGGACGAGACGATCGTGCCAAGGGTTGAGTTGCCGCCCGTGGTGCTGTTCACTTGCCAGGTGACGGCCGTGTTCGTGCTGATCGTTGAGTTCGCCAGAGTGACGGTGGCCGTGAAATCAGCTTGCGAGTTGAGTCCCACGGAGATCGCCGTCGGCGTGATGGCGATCGAAGTGATGTTGGTGTTGTTGTTGCCGCTGCCTCCGCAGCCCGAAACGCAGAGAATCGCCATGATGAAGGCAAAAAAGAAAAGAATTGGCTTGCCGTTTCGCATCAAAGCCCACCTGACCGGTTGAAGAGATTTCCGAGCCTCGCGAACTCCGCCATCGTTTCTCCTGTTACGTCTCGAGCTGAAAAAGGCCAGCTATTCTAAATCGCATCTCTCCAAGTTCCAACCCGGCTCACGCTTTCGCCGACGAACCTTGCGCTCTTGAGACGGTCCGCGTTCAGGCGTCTCCGGATAGGGACCGCCCGGCGATCGTCTTTCGTTTCAAAATTCAGTCGAGAAAGAGGCGGACGCCACCCGAACTACTGATGCGGTGAGCGGCAATAAACGTTGGCCGCACCCGTTACCGGCCGAACCTTCCGCATTGAGATATTCCGTCGTTTGGCCGTTTTGGTCCCGCGTCCATCGCTTTGGAGTCCGGGGAGCGGTTGCCGTGCACACGGCTGGAAACAGCGGTGCCCGGTTTGTTCCCGAAACTGTATAATTTGGCGGTCCTGGCGGATGCATGAAGCAGATCATCGACCAATTCATCGCGTACCTTCGCTACGAGAGGAACGCTTCCCCGTGCACGATCCGGGAGTACCGGCGCGATGTGACCCAATTCGCGCAGTTCCTCACTCCGCCCGGCGAAAAGACCATGCCGCTTCGCCAGGTGGACCACAAGATCATCCGCGAATTCGTCAGCTCCCTGTACGACCAGAATCTGGAACGGTCGTCGATCGCTCGAAAGCTGGCGGCCCTGCGCACATTTTTCAAATTCAGCATGCGCGAGGGCTTCGCGACCCGGAATCCCGCGCTGCTCGTGAGGGGCCCCAGGCTCCCCAGGCGTGTCCCGCGAGTTTTGACGGCGGACGAAATGAACGCGTTCCTGGATAATCTGGCGTCTCCGCCGTCGGGCCTCGCCGGGCGCAGGAAACCGACGCAAAAGCAGCGGGAAAACGAGAAGCTGCTGCTGAAACGGGACCGCGCGATCCTGGAACTGCTCTACGGCTCGGGACTCCGCGTGAGCGAACTGGTCGGGCTCGACTTCATCAACGTCGATACCCACGGGCAGATGGTCCGCGTCCTCGGCAAAGGGCGCAAGGAACGCATCGTGCCCTACGGAGAGAAAGCGAAGCGGGCCATCGAGAACTACTGGCCGGTGCGGGAAGAGCTGCTGTCGCGGACGACTCAACCGAATCGCGAACCCGTTTTCTTGAGTGGCAGGGGTCTGCGTCTGACGACCAATGCGGTGCGAAACCTGGTGAAGAAATACGCGCGGCTCTGCAATGTGGATTGGAACCTCCATCCGCACTCGATGCGCCATGCGTTCGCCACGCATTTGCTGGCGGACGGGGCCGACCTCCGCGCGATCCAGGAACTGCTGGGGCATGTTTCGCTTTCGACGACTCAGCGCTACACGCAGGCCACCATCGAGCAACTCATGTCCGTTTACGACAAGTCGCACCCGCATGCATGACCACAGTGGACGCGTGAGGACTTCCTCCAGGCAATCGTTCCCGGCGCTATTGGCGATGGCGATTCTGCTGGCGCTGGCGTCCACGCCAGCCTTCGGGCAGACTGACGAAATTCAGGTCTACGACGGCTCGATTGCCGAGCCGGGCGTGATCAATCTGACGCTGCACAACAATTTTACGCCGGACGGCCTGAAAACGCCGGCATTCCAGGGCGGCTTGATCCCCGACAAATCCTGGAACGGCACATTCGAGTGGGCGTATGGCGTTACTCCTTGGCTGGAGGCGGGCCTGTACCTGCCGCTCTACAGCGGGTATTCAAAGGATCGCGGCGCAACGATCAACGGCGGCAAGATCCGGCTGCTGTTCGTCGAGCCGCACGCGGACGAGCGCACGTTCGTTTACGCCGTGAATTTCGAGTTCAGCTACAACGCGACGCACTGGGACCCGCACAGGTTTACATCGGAAATACGCCCGATCTTCGGGCTGCACCTGCATTCCTGGGATCTGCTCGTGAACCCGATTCTCGATAATTCGTGGACCGGCGGTTTCAAGAGCCTCGACTTCGCTCCTTCGTCGCGCGTCGCCTACCATCTCGACCCGGGCTGGGCGGTTGCCGTTGAGGAGTACGACGACATCGGTCCGCTGCGCGATTTCTACCCGCGCGACGAGCAGGCGCATGAGATATGGGGCGTGTTCGATCGCTATTCGAAGATTGTCGACGTCGAAGGCGGCATCGGATTTGGCCTCACGCCGGGATCAGACAAAGTGACGCTGAAGCTGATCGTATCGCGCGACCTCTACCATCCGAAGAAGCACTGAACACGCCTAATTCGCGGTAAGGGACGCGGCGGGAATGAAGCCTTCAGCGGGTGGCTTTGACGCCTGGGAGGGAAGCGGCATCTTCGAGCGGTCCACGCGATTGTACAGCGTGTCGCGCTCGACGGGCACGCGTCCTGCGGCGCGAATCAGGCGCTCCAGTTCGGCGCGCGTGAGGTGCTCGGGCGTGGTGGCGCCTGCATCGTGGTAAATCTTCTCTTCCACCACCGTTCCGTCGAGATCATTCGCGCCAAAACCGAGGGCGATTTGCGCGATTCGCGGCGTCAGCATGATCCAGTAGGCCTTGATGTGGTCGAAATTGTCGAGCACAAGACGCGAGACGGCGATCGTTTTCAGGTCGTCGAGACCGGTTGGATTCGGCAGGTGCGCAAGCGCCGTGTTCGCGGGATGGAACGCCAGCGGAATAAACGCGACGAAGCCGTGGGTTTTATCCTGCAACTCGCGCAGTTTCAGCAGGTGATCGACGCGCTCTTCCGCAGTTTCGATGTGGCCATACAGCATCGTCGCGTTCGAACGAAGGCCGACTTCGTGCGCCGTCTGCGCGATTTGCAGCCACATCTGGCCGCTGACTTTGTGGTCGCAAATGACCTTCCGCACGCGAGGATGGAAAATCTCCGCGCCGCCGCCGGGAAGCGAATCGACTCCCGCTTCTTTCATCTTTAGCAGGGTGTCGCGAATCGACAGCTTCGAAATCCGCGCGTAATAGCCCACTTCCACCATCGTGAACGCCTTCAGGTGGACGTGCGGAAACCGTTGCTTCAGGCCGCGGATCAGCTCCAGGTAGTGCTCGAACGGCAAATCCGGGTGCAGGCCGCCGACGATGTGAAACTCCGTCGCCCCTTGGGCGACACCTTCCGCTGCGCGCGACCAAATCTCTTCGAGCGCGAAGTTGTAAGCCCCCGGCGCATCAGGCGACCGCCCGAAAGCGCACAGCCGGCAATGCGCGACGCAAATGTTGGTCGGATTGATGTGCCGGTTGACGTTGAAATAGCAGATATTTCCGTGTTTCTGCTCGCGAACGTGGTTCGCCAGCCAGCCGACCGCCAACAAATCGCGCGATTCGTAGAGCGCGAGCCCGTCCTCGCCGGACAGCCGTTCTCCGGCGAGAACTTTCCCCGCGATCGGCCGCAGCATCGCATCCGTTGTCTGAAATTCAACCGGCATTTTTAAATGGGGCACGGCAAGCCGTCGAGCCTCAACCGCTACGATGACCCTCGTTCCGCGACGCATGCGGTCACCTCAAGACGGCCGCAGCGCCCCAAAACAACAGGAACAGAAGACTAATATAGCCATTCACCGTGAAAAACGCAGCATTGATTTTGCTCAGGTCGTCGTGCTTCACGAGCGAATGTTCGTAAATCAACAGCGCCGCAACAACCGCGATGCCTGCCCACGCCAGCCAGCCCAGGTGAAAGCTCAGCGCGAGCCAGGCCAGCAATCCGACCATCACGATGTGCATCCCGCGCGCAAAGAGCAGAGCCCGCGCGACTCCGAATTTCTTTGGGATCGAATAGAGGCCGGCGGCTTTGTCGAAGTCCACATCCTGGCAGGCATAAAGCACGTCGAAGCCGCTCACCCATAGCGTCACGGCGGCGCACAGGATCAGCATCCGCCAGTCGAGCGATCCGCGAATGGCAATCCACGCCGCAGCCGGCGAGATGCCCAGGCAAAACCCCAGCACGAAATGCGACCAGGACGTAAACCGCTTCGTGTAGGAGTAAAGGAACAGGATGGCCAGCGCGACCGGAGAAAGTTTCAGTGCCAGCGGATTCAATTGCCACGCCGCGATGACCAGCAGCGCGGACGCCGCAATCGTAAACACCCGCGCGAATCCCAGGGAAAGTTGGCCGGTCGCGAGCGCGCGGTTTGCCGTGCGCGGATTTCTGCGGTCGTAATCGAGATCGGCAATGCGATTCATGGTCATCGCCGCAGACCTTGCGCCGACCATGGCCACAACGATCCACGCGATCTGACGCCACGTCGGCAAGCCGCCCACCGCCCGCGCCGCGAGCAGAGCGCCCACCAGCGCGAATGGCAGCGCAAACACGGAGTGCTCGAACTTGATCATTTCGAGCACTGTTCGAATTCGGCTCTTTGTCATGGGAACGGCTACTGCTAGCGATCTTTCTTGCCCAGCTCGATTCGGGCCTGCTCCAGCATCGAGTCGACGAACTCGGCCTTCGCTTCCTGATACTTCGTGCGATTGTCGTGATACTGGCGCGCGAGCCGCTTCTTCAGTTCCGCGTACGCGCGCGCCATTTCCGGATGCTTCCGGAGGTAATCGCGAACCAGCACATGCCGCTCGAACGCCGGGCTGCCTTCCGGGCAAACGTACAAGTGGTGCTCGGGAAATTCTGCGGTCCAGCGAAACGCCTCGCGTTCCTCAACTCCCAGATTCCCCTCATGTCGGTAACCGAGCGCCTCGACGGCCGCGATCGCCGCCGGAACGTCTTCGCGCCGCACCACCACGTCCAGATCGACGATCGGCTTGGCGCACATGCTCGGCACGGACGTGCTGCCCACGTGCTCGATCTGGAGCACCATCGGGCCCAGCGCCGCGGCGATCCGCTCGCGCAACTTCTCGAAGCGCGCCGGCCACTCCGGATCATACTCGGCCATGACTACCGACTGCATGTCTCATATTAGCAGGGACGGCAAAAAAGTGGATTTCGGGCTACCGGCGGTGAATTCTGTATCGATTAAGCTTTTGTGATGTTGCTGATTCAAGGGCACTTAAGGTGGAAATTTGTTCGACACGTGTATCGATTAAAGGCGTCCAACCCCAGCTCAAAGTCAGGGGTCGCCCTCGAAACTCCACATTGATTCGACAGCACTTAGGAGATTCAGCGCTCGCCTAGGGATCAAGAAATGCGAATTGCCTTTGGTTTGCGGCCTTCGCCAGCGCTTCGATTTTCGTTTCGCGAACTGGCAAGGTAAGGCTCCCTTCGCATCACCGTCTGAACAGGAAACGAAACCTGGGAGCAAAGCAAAAACTTTCGTCGGTTGTCCCGCGGCGAGCCAGCCTTGTCAGTTCGTCGAAAAGATCCTGAGCAACCGCAGAGGCTGCAAACCAAATACCTCGGAATTTCAACGGCTGTTTGATGTGCCGTCGGCTGCCAGGGGGCAGGCGCTGCTTCGGCGCGGGCGGGTCTGAGGCCCGCTCCTACAAGCTTCTTCTACAAGCTACCGAGATTTGCCGCCCTTCCAGCGATACTGCTTCTCCTGAGGCAGGCCAGCCTGTGCGAGTACGCGATAGGCAAACTGCTCGACCATGTCCTCGATCGATTTCGGGCCGTAATAGAAAGCGGGCATGGCGGGCATGACGGTGGCGCCTGCGTCATGGACGCGGAGCATGATTTCGAGGTGAATTCGGTTGAGCGGCGTTTCGCGGAGGCACAGAATCAGCGGGCGCCGTTCTTTCAGGCAAACGTCGGCCGCCCGCGTCAGCAGGTCGTTGGCAATGCCGCTCGCGATTGCGCCCAGCGCTCCGGCCGAGCATGGGACGACGATCATCGCGTCCACGATGGCGCTGCCGGAAGCGATGCTCGCGCCAATGTCTTTATTCGGGAGGTATTCGATTTTCTTTGCGGGCGTGCCGGTAAGCAGCGCGGGCATTTTTTTCGCGTCATTTGGGATGTTGATGACGAGTTCGGTCGCGACGAGGCGCATGCCGGCGTCGCTGATCACGAGGTAGACGCGCTCGACGCGCGCGTCGGCATCGAGCAGCCGCAGCACGCGCTGCGCGTAAATCGCACCGCTCGCGCCGGTTATTCCCACCGTAATTGTGCGGCCGTCAGCTTTTGCCATGGTCTCCGGTATGTTTACGTGCGGAATCGTCGAGTGTAGGTACCGCCATTCGCGCCCGTCAGGCCGGCGCACCGACTCAGTACGGACGACAGTTAGGGATGTGCGACCTCGAATTGCAGCGCATTCGACGTGGGAATGCTGGTCATCTGTGGATTCACAACGTCAAACGGCGCCCCCGATATAGGTATCTCCCAGCTGGTAGCTTCTTTCGTAAACGGTGGGAAATTCTCTGACCCGGTCAGACCCGTGAATTGCGCGACGAGAGAGTACGTCCCGGGCCTCATTTTGAAACCGGAGCCCGTGGATCCGACTGCCCAATAGTTGCGCAAGTCCACCGGAAAAGAAAAAGTGGCACCGGCAGGCAGGGGTACGAAGAGGGTTCTCTGTCCGGCAGGGCCAATCTCCCGCACAGGCTTGAGCTCAAGCCGCTGCGAGGTCCCATGCGAATCGGCAAGGACCAAAGAAATCGCGTTCGGAGATTGTAACGTCCCGTCTGGCGCCATGGTCCCCAGATTCAAGGCGAAGTCGCTCTTCCCGACGTTCCGCAATTCGACGATGAACGTCGGAACTTCGGATCGGCCAGGCTGCTCCGGATCAACCTCCAGAGAGACTTGTAATCCAGCGACCGCTTTCCCCTGGGACCAAGCGAAGACCCCAGTTCGCCCGCTTTGCTCCTGCGCGGACAATAGTGCGCCAGTCAAGAAGAAAAAGACTGCAACGGACACACGCCAGCTAACCTGGATAATTCGCGTTGAAGGATTCATCGGAGGCCCTCCGCGTCGCAATTCTATCACTCAGCAGCGAGTGGCGAAGGGTTTTGCATACCTTTTAGCGTCAGCGCAGCCATGCCGTGCTCTCTTCACGACCTGTGTCCCGCCAACGCTCGGGATTTGTTTGACAGGCGAGCGCGCAGCCCGAGACTGTGCCGGCGGGCCGTCCGTCCCCTGCGGAAAACTAAATCGGACGGGCGGCTGGCATTCCTTGTAGGATACGCGGCACAAGCAGGCCAACCGCAGGAAAACACATGAGGAGGCAACGATGGCGACGGTGCTGATTACCGGGACCAGCAAAGGGATCGGGCTGGAGGCAGCGCTCGCGTTCGGCCGCGCGGGGCATAAAGTGCACGCGACGATGCGGAAACCCTCGCAGTCGCCGGAGCTGGCGAAAAGGGCGGCACAGGAAAAACTTCCGATCAGCGTCTCGACGATGGATGTGGACTCGGACGAATCGGTGAAAGATGCCATCGCTGCCATACACCGAGATCAGGGCGCGATCGATGTGCTGGTCAACAATGCCGGCGTGGAGCGGGCGGGTTCGGTGGAAGAGCTTCCGCTGGCGGAGTTCCGTGCGGTGATGGAGACCAACTATTTCGGCGTCCTCCGGTGCATTCAGGCGCTGGCGCCACACATGCGGCAACGCCGAAGCGGCTGCATCATCAACGTGAGTTCGGTGGCCGGGCGCATCACGAGCCCGCCACTGAGTTCCTACACCGCTTCCAAGTGGGCATTGGAGGCGCTGAGCGAAGCGCTGGCAGGCGAGATGAAGACTTTCAACGTGCGGGTGGCCCTGGTCGAGCCGGGAATCATCGATACAGCGATGGCTCGGCGTATCGGAGACCAGCCGGACAAATCGCTTTACCGGCAGCGCGAGCGCTTCGCTTATCTTTTCGCGGCTTCTCTGAAGAATCCGGCGCCGCCCTCTCTGGTGGCCCAGAAAATCCTGGAGGTCGCGGAAAGCGGGACATGGCAACTCCGCCACCCGGTGGGACCTGATGCGGTTCCGTTTCTGCAGTGGCGAGCCGGGATGACCGATGAAGAGTGGGTGGAACTGAACGCCAGCGACGATGAGGCGTGGTACCGCAGAGTGGAGCGCGACTTCGGTCTGGATACCCGGCCCAAGACTAGCACTGCGTCCGGCAACTAACAGGACGCTGAAAAAGTCGAACGGCAGCTTCAGGGGTTGAAACCCCTGATACAAAACGCCTACTTACGGCGGGGTTAAAACCCCGCCCTCCTGAAGACAAGGCGTTTTTCAGCAAGCAGCTAAACGGTACGAGAGGGCGCCGAAAAAGGGGTCGAGCGATCCGGGCTTCCATTGTGGAGATTGGGTCGAGATAAGAGAGGCCACGGCCGAAAGCCGTGGGCCTAACCCAGCGGCTGAAGCCGATCCCTATCGGGCGGCGGGCGATGCGACTGAAGTCGCACCCTGACGCGAAACCCGCTGACGATATGGCGTGAAGTCATACCGGACACGGACCACTCGTCTGAGCGCCAGAACTAGAACCCTGCGCTCCCGCGTTTCCACCGAGACTTGAGTCAATCGCCCCTTGCGGGACTTTAAGGCGTTGGCCAGTGGTGTTGCTGTTCCCGGCACTTCGTCCCGGGCTAAGTACAATCGCGCCTCCGGCGCTCCCACAGTGAGACAAGACCGCAGTCCTCACACAGACTCTTAGGAACAAAGAGCGCTGAGGGCGCTACATCTTGGGAAGGATGTAGACGCCTTCGATGTCACTCACCATGTTTCCGTTGGCGTCGGCCTTGCCTTTATACGTGCCTTTGCCCTTGATGCCCTTGAATTTCCCGGTGCCTCCGATGTAGCTCCACGTGCCTCCATCTGCTACCGGCTTGCCGTCTTTTGTCATCGTGTTCGTGCCGGAAAAGCGCACAAAGATCTTGTCGCCGTTGGCCATGTTGCTGACGTGGTATCCGACCGTGTGGAATCGGGTGCCGCTGCCGTCGCTGGTGGCCACATCCTGACCGTCTTTCGCGGCCACGCCGTCGACCTCCATCGGAGCCGTCCAGGTGCAAGCGAACTTCGCCAGTTGGAGCGCGTGACCGGCTCGGTCGCCCGCTTCAATCGAGTAGGCCGGATCGGGTTTCGCGCACGATATCGTCGCGGTGATCTTGGTTTGCGCCGCCGCGACAGCTGGCAGCGCGAGGCCCAACACAAACGCCCAGAGAATTCTCTGCTTCATGGATCCTCCGAAAATTTTCCTAAGGTTCGATTTCGCGATGGCCCGTTTTGCTGGGCAAACTTATATACCCAATGAGCGTTTCACGCGAACCGATATTGTTGTTCGGGCCATCCTGGCGTTCGAAACGCTCGCCAGGAGCACGGCGGCAGTTCAGGATAGGCGCACCCTACGCAGCTGCATGACGCGGAGTTTGCCCCCTAGCCAGGCGCAGGGCATCGCGGTGGCCACAAGCGCGAGAGGATACCAGTGCGGACCGAACTCTGCCCCGCGGTTCCACCTTGAAACAGCCCCCACTGTGCTCAGCACAAGGCCCAAAGCGCCGCCGAGGAGCGCATGCAGCATGGGCCGAATCGGCGCCAACCGTGCCGTGATATAGCTTCCGGCGACGGCATAGACAGTGCGGTAGATTGTCGCGAGAAGGAACAGGGCATCGCTCATCGGCTGGCCCAGCGGGGGGAAGATGCTCGTTTCGCGCAGCCCGATGTCGGTGCCGATCGACAGAACAACGACCGCAATAAATCCGGCAAGCAGCGCGCCGATGCTGGCCAGCCACCGGCGGGCGGCTGGTCGCGTTGCTGTCACTGGAGACATCATTTGATCTGGAAAACCAGCCTTACGCGCGCTTGATCGCGCGGACGAGCAGCAGCAGGACGACCGCGCCGACGAACGCGGTAAACAATCGCCCGATCAGTCCGTATGAGGCCAACCCCACCACGGCGAATAGCCAGCCGCCGAGAATCGATCCAACGATCCCGACCACCAAGTCAACCAGCACGCCCATACCGTGTCCCTTAACGACTTTGCCCGCCAAGAATCCCGCCAGAATTCCGATGAGGATGGTCCAGAACAGCCACATGTGCGCCTCCAAGGCAGAAGGATCGGTTCAGAGTTCCCTGGGAAACCAGCCAGGCCGAGTGCCGAGACTCTAGCACAGATTGGCTCACTGCAAGCGCGAAGGCGAACGTGAAGCGGTGCTAAAATCGTGCGGCGGAAAAACGGAATGAACGAAGCGGATATCCGAAGCTTTGTCGAGGCGCTGCGCGCGGGCAAGGTTGGCGCGGATGAGGCGATCGAGCGCCTGCGCCAGCTTCCGTTCGAGGATATCGGTTTTGCGAAGATCGATCATCACCGCGCGTTGCGCCAGGGATATCCCGAAGTCGTATTCGCGCGCGGGAAGACGCCGAAGCAAGTGAGAGAAATCGTGCGGGGCATGCTGCGCGCGAATGCGTCGCATAATATTCTGATCACGCGCGCTAACAAGGAAATGTTCGCGGCGGTGAAACGCCTAGCCCGCTCCGGCAGCAAAGCGCGCGCGGAGCAAGCGGAATTCCACGAGCTTTCCGGCGCGATCACGATCCGACGCAACCGCGCCATCGCCGGGAAAGGGCTGATCCTCGTGGTGACCGCAGGGACGAGCGACATCCCGGTCGCCGAAGAGGCTCTCGTCACCGCGCGAGCCATGGGCAATCGCGCCGAAGCGGTTTACGACGTAGGCGTCGCGGGGCTCCATCGCCTGCTCGAGCACCGGCAAAAGCTCGCCGAAGCTCGCGTGATTGTTTGCGTCGCGGGAATGGAGGGAGCGTTGCCGAGTGTGGTCGCTGGAATGGTGGCGGCGCCGGTAATCGCGGTTCCCACCAGCACCGGCTACGGATCGAGCTTCGGCGGCATGACAGCGCTGCTCGCGATGCTGAACAGTTGCGCCTCGAACGTAAGCGTCGTCAACATCGACAACGGCTTCGGCGCCGGGTGCGTCGCCAGCGTGATCAATCACCTATAAATGTTTGAGGAGACGCACTCCTTTGGGCCGCGCAGGGTGGCGAACAGAATCGAACTGCTTTGGGTTTGCGGCCTCCATTGGCGCTTCGAATTTTCTTTCGCGGACCGGCGAGGCATGGCGGCTTTGCGATCAAGCGTTCGGCGAGTTGGCAACTCTTCGATTGCGCTCGGGGCAGGCGGAATGACACACGAAACTAGAGCGCCGCTGCGGCAATCGCGACCGCGAGCGCGGGCTCTTCGTCGGGAAAAACCGTACGCAAATCAAACACCAGCCGGTCGTCTTCGATCCGCGCGATCACGGGCACGCCGTTCTGGGGTTTGCGCAGCCGCTCGTCGAGTGCGGCCGCCGAATGCCGCGCGCTGCGCAAAGTAACCAGCTTCGTGGCCAACTGTTGATCGGGCGTTGAGCCGCCGCCAATCACGGAAAAGCCGTCGCGCAGTTGGATGGAGATATCCGGAGGGAGCGTCTTGCGCAGGCGTTCCGCGAATTGCGCCGCGCGCCGCGCAATCTCGTCGGCGGGCAGCCGAATCATGCGCAGCGCCGGAATTTCATCGAGCGCGCCGCGATGATAGGCCCGCAGCACAACCTCCAGCGCCGCGATGGTCAGCTTGTCAACGCGCAGCGCGCGAAACAGCGGATTGCGCCGGATGCGGTCGACGATACCCTTATTCCCAGCGATGATTCCGGCCTGCGGGCCGCCGAGCAGCTTGTCTCCGCTAAAGGAGACAACCGAAACTCCGGCCACGCAGCTCGCACGCGCCACCGGCTCCGAAATTCCCGCGTCGCTCAGATCGGCCAGGCAGCCCGAACCCAGGTCTTCGTAAACAGGGATCTGGCTTCGCCGTCCCAAAAGCACCAACTCTTCGAGGCTGGGCCGCTCCGTGAAGCCGGTAATCCGGAAATTCGAAGGATGCACGCGGAGCAGGAGCCGCGTGCGCTCGTTGATCGCGCGCTCGTAGTCGCGGATGCGCGTCCGGTTCGTCGTGCCCACTTCGCGCAGGACTGCGCCACTTTCGGCCATGATGTCGGGGATGCGAAAGCCGTCGCCGATCTCGATCAGCTCGCCGCGCGAAACGACGACCTCCGCGCCTTTCGCCAGCGTGTTCAAAACAAGAAAAACCGCTGCGGCGTTGTTGTTCACGACGATGGCGGTTTCCGCGCCGGCGAGCGCACGAAGCAACTCCGACGTGTGCACATCTCGCTTGCCGCGCTGCCCGGTGTGGATGTCATATTCCAGATTCGAGTAGCGCGTCGCCGTCTCTTCGAATTTCGAGATCGCAGCCGCGGGAACCGGTGCGCGGCCAAGATTGGTGTGCAGGATGACGCCCGTGGCGTTGACCACGCGCTGCAGGGATGGAGCGAGCCAGTTTTCCACCTCGTCAGTAATGCGCGCTTCGAGAGCCTCCAAGGTGAGCGTGTCAGACGTGGCCGCGGCTGTTGCGCCAGCTTCCGGAGAAGCTTCACCCAGCAAGTCCGCGCGAACGCCCGCCAGAACGCTGCGCGTTGCCTCGATCACCGCGCTTCGCCCCGCCATTTCGCACAACGCCCGCACGCGCGGACGTCCGAGGATTTCATCCACCGAAGGAATTTCCCGCAGACGCTCCTTGCGCGCCGAATCAGCCCGCAGATCGGGCGCGTCGGCGGAAACCTGTTCGGAAGCCGCCCTTTGCATGCGCGCCGCGGGGTCAATTTCCGGATTCATCGCGTCCATTTGAACACAGGCATATTTAAAGCCGCAATGCCGGTGTCAGGCGCCGGGCGAGGGGCAACAATGACAGGCCGGTCGAACCCCGCTACGATATGGGCGAGTCATGGCAAGAACCTACCTGTCGCTCGGGTCGAATATGGGAGATCGCGCGGCGAATATCGCACGCGCGCGCGAAGGGCTGTGGAAGCGCAGCATCCGCATCGCGCGAAGCTCGTCGCTCTACGAGACCGAGCCCGTTGAATTGCGCGAGCAAGAATGGTTCCTGAATTCGGTGATCGAAGCAGAAACGGAACTGGGGCCGGTGGAACTGCTGGCTGCCGCGCTGGCCGTTGAGCGCTCGCTTGGCCGCGAGCGGCGCGTGCCGAAAGGGCCTCGCACCATCGATATCGATGTTCTGCTCTATGGCGACGCACTGGTCCACACGCCGGAGCTAGACGTTCCTCATCCGCGCATGGCCGAGCGCCGTTTCGTTCTGGTGCCGTTCGCTGAAATCGCGCCGGGCGTCGTGCACCCCGTCCTCGGGAAAACGATCGGTGAACTTCTCGCGGAAACGGCAGATACCAGCGCAGTTCGTCGCTTCCCGGCATAGGAAACGCTAAAGAATCACGAGCGCGCGATAAGAATGCGGGAGGTGAGATGGCGCTGCGAACCCAGAAGCCTTATCCAAGGTGTTCGCGTTCCGTTTGTTGCTTGCGGCGTTTCTTGCGTTCCTCTTCTTCCTGCCGCTCCCATTCGGCCATTTCTTCCTCGGTCATCTGATAATCCTCGCGCGGAGCGAACATGGCCCCGCTCCGGCCATCGCGCCGCGTGCGGCGGACCGTCTTGCGCTTCCGCGCGGCGAAGAAGTCGCGAATGGTGCGGATCGGCGAGTCGATCGCTCCAGCTTCGAGAAGCAGGTCGCTCACCTTCTCGAGGAAGTCGTGCAAGTTGTATGGCTTGGCCGCATAAGGAAGACCTTCGCGCTCGATTATGGGCTGCAGTTCTTTCGAGACCGAAGCCGGAATCAGGAAGAGCACGCGCAGACGCCGGCGAGTCGAAGGCGCCGGTTCAGAAGGCTCGGTAATAAGTCCGGGCTCGGAACTCGCCTCGGTATCGGACGCCCTCGGCTCCTCGATTTCCGCATCCGCCATCGCCAGGTCACGCAAAATCGCGAATAGCGGCCCGCGAGGATCGGTCAACGCCGCGTTGACGATAACCAGGTTCCAGACGCCGCGCGCCAGTTCGGGCATGGCCTGCGAGGCGGCTGGGACGATTCTGACTCGCCAGCCCTCCGCATCGAGGACGCTGCGCATCGCGCGCTGGCTGGCGATGTCGTCGTCCACGATCAGAATGTTGACTTCCGGCACTTTAGGGGGCTCCGAATCTCCGTAAATATGATAGGCGCGTCAGGCTTGGGCTCAGGCCGGAATTCGCCGGCCGGGTTCCCGCGGGGCACTCTGTCCGGCTGTACAGGGGCGAATAAAAAGCGAATCTTTGTTCTTGACACGGCGAAACAAAAGCGAATACTATCGGCGAGTGCGGCGAGGCTTTCAATGGCCACTTCTCCATCCTTCGACACGGTCCGGCGACGATTCGTCGCCGCCGTCCCGCGCCGGAGCAGACCAGTCTCACCCTTTTCCCCACAGCCGCTCGCCACGGCACATGTGAGCCCCCGAAGGGCGCTTCCGCGCCCCCTCCGGCACCCGACCGGAGTGTGAAGCGCGCTTCGGAACTGGTCGGCATTGCACGCCTCGCCGCATCCTCCCCCTGCGCTGATGCGAAGCGCGGGACGGAGTACTTTCTCCTCCCGGTCAAATCGATCCTGAACCGCTGCGATTCGCCGCGGGTGCCGTTCCGCTGGACTATAAATCCCTATCGCGGGTGCGAGTTCGGTTGCCGGTACTGCTACGCGCGCTACACGCACGAGTACATGGAGCTCGATGGCGGCGATTTCGAATCGAAGATCTACGTCAAGCAGGACGCCGGCGCGCTGGCCGAACGCGACCTTTCCTCTGAGAAGATCTGGGGCGAGCACATCGCCATTGGGACCGCCACTGACCCTTACCAGCCCGCGGAAAAGGAATTCGGCACCACGCGCGCCATCCTCGAAAAAATGGCCGAGCGTGAGGGCCTGAGCCTCTCAATCACCACAAAATCGAATCAAGTGGTGCGCGATATCGACATGCTGCGCCGAATTTCCGCACGCTCGTCGATCACGATCCACATGACGGTCACCACCCTCCACACGCGCCTCGCGCGCATGCTCGAACCACGCGCGCCGCGTCCCGAGCTGCGTTTGGAGGCGGTTAGCAAGCTACGCGAGGCGGGAATCAACGTCGGCGTGAACGCTATGCCCATTCTGCCCGGCCTTACCGATCGCGAGGACGATCTCGACGCACTGGTCCGCGCAGCTCGTGACGCCGGCGCACAGTGGCTTGCGGCGAACGTGCTTTTCCTGATGCCGTCGTCATGGAAGCCGTTCATCGAGTTCCTGGAAGCGAAATTTCCCAAGCTCGCGCGGCGTTATCGCGATTTCTACCGGGGCTACGGCGACGCGCCGGAGGAATACCGCAAGCGCATCAAGGAACTGGTTGACAGCCTGCGCCGAAAACACGGCTTGGGCTCGCGTCCTGTTCCGCCTTCGCCGAATTCGTGGCGCTCGCCCCAAATGGCTCTGGCTCTAGGCAGAGGAGAATAACGATGGCTTCGCTTCGAACGAATGAAAAAAGAAGAATGGCATCGAGTTCATCTGGAACGAGAAGGAAAAGAACGCGGCCGCGGCGGGATAGCGCGGCCAAGCTGAATTTTGCCCAAGCCAGGGCAGTTCAAGAACCGACGCCAGTACGAGGTATGAAGGTCCGGACCGTCTCCTTGCTCACGCTGGCGTTCTCGCTGGTGTGCCTCGCCGCATTTATCGCGGGCTCGCCACACATTCCTCCCCTTCCCGCTTCGAGCCATGAGCTCGTCAGGAGTTTGCCAGCACAGAGATCCCTTTCACGCCAAGCAATCGCGAATCCGCGGTGATACGCGTCAGATCGAAGACCTTTGCCGTAACCACCGAGAACGCATCGGCGGGATCACAGTGCCCCAACCGGATTGCCGGCGTTTCCGGATTCGAGTAGTTGATTTCGGTTGTGCGAATCCACCTCTTGGGCCGCACCGTATTACACGTTCACGGATCTACGACTGTATCGGCAAAGTGGCCTCATTACGGGCACCGTGTGCTTGGGGGAGCTCGGATTCGCCCTACGGGACGGCGGCGCGATCCCCCCTCCACTCTCGGAATTCGTGGAAGAACGGGCCGAGTGGCCATACGAGCGCGAGCTCAGGAGGGCATCTCATGTAGAATCGGCGGCGATGAATCCAATCGATGTTTCCTCGGAAGAGTTCCGCCGCCTTTGCGAGCGCGTCGTAGAAATGGCAGCCGGCTACCTCGATACCATGAACAGCCGACCGATTCTTCCGGAAGAGAGCGGTGCAGAGATGGAGCGCATCTATCGCACGCCGCTGCCCGAAACGGGTATGAGAGAAGAAGCGGTCAATGGCTTAGCTGACGTTCTCCGTCACTCACGCGCGCAGAACGGGCGGTTTTTTGGCTACGTGATGGGTTCAGGAGAACCGGTAGCGGCCGCCATGGACCTGCTCTGCGGCGTGCTCAACCAGAACGTGACGGCCTGGCGGTCCGCTCCCGCAGGCGTGACGCTCGAGCGTACCGTCGTGGGCTGGCTGGCGGAGGCCATCGGTTGCCGCGAGTTTCAGGGCGTCTTGACTGGTGGCGGATCGGCCGCCAACCTGATGGCTCTGGCGATGGCTCGAGAAGCCGTTGCTCCGGCCAACGAGACAGGGATCCGATCGAACGGCGCGCTGGCGGTGTACGCCTCGTCGGAAGTGCACATGTCGATTTCCAAGGCGATTGCTTTGCTGGGAATCGGCACGGAAAATCTGCGCCTCGTCCCGGTGGACGATTCCTTCCGCCTGATTCCCGAACGGCTTGAGGAGGTGATGCGCGCCGACAAACACCGCGGCGTCACTCCGATGGCGGTGGTTGCCACGGCGGGTACGGTCAACACCGGAGCCATTGATCCGCTTCCCGGGATTGCCGCGGTCGCCGCCCGCCACGGCGCCTGGCTGCACATCGACGGCGCGTATGGCGCGCTGGCATCGATCGCAGTGCCCGAGAAGTTCGAGGGCCTGGCGCAGGCTGACTCTATTTCGCTTGATCCGCACAAATGGCTGTATCAGCCGATCGACTGCGGATGTCTCTTGTATCGCGATCCTGTTGCGGCGCGGCGGGCATTTTCACGAACCGGAGATTACGCGCGGGCACTCAGCACCGATCCCGTGGAAGGTCTGGCGCTCTTCGAAGAATCGATCGAACTCTCGCGCAGATTCCGCGCGCTCAAGTTGTGGTTTTCACTTCGGTATCACGGGTTGGCTGCTCTGCGCGAATCGATCGAGAAGGATCTGCGGCACGCACGCCGACTGGCCGCCTTGATCGAACAAGAACCCGAGCTGCAAATAATGGCGCCCGTCGAGCTCAGCGCGGTCTGTTTTCTGTACGCCGGAAGCGGTGACTTGCCTGAACCGAAGCTCAAAGAACTGAATCTCGAGATATTGCGGAGAATCATCGCGCGAGGGCAGATATACCTGTCGAATGCGACGCTGCAATCGAAATTCTGTCTCCGTGCATGCATTACGAATCACCGCACCACGGATTCCGATATCGACTGCGTCCCCGTCGAAGTGCTGGCAGTCGCGCGCGAAATCTTGTAACGAATCGGCCGCAGTCTGCATCGATACGGGCTGGTCGAGGGGGATTACGGGACAATGATGCGGGAAGCTTCTTTCTGCTCTCCGGCGGGAAGAGGGAACCGTTCGCGCAGGAATCCGAGGAAGGCGCGCGAGAGGGGGCGCCCATTGGTCTCCTGCTTGAGCAGCCGCTGCATGAAGACGAGCAGCTGGAAAACTTCCGAATCTTTCAAAGATGGAAACCCGGCTCGGTCCGCCTCCTGCTTGCGAAATTCCTGAAGAAATGCGTCGAGTTGTCCGTACAACGCGCGGGCTACGGGCGCGTCGGGCGGCCGCTCGTAAAGAATTCCCGTTCCCAGAGTGCGATACGTCTCCGCCAGAGCCTCCAGCGCGAGTTGCACCGAGCCATCGTTGATGTTGCGGTGCTCCATTTGGAAACGCAGAATTGTTCCGGCAATGCCGGTGACCACCGGCCAGCGCTCATAGACGAATTCCACGGGGAATTGGACTTCTTTGTAAGGGAAATCTTCAGCCGAAGGCGGCCGGCGGTGTTCTGCCTCGTACCGATGCGCCGCCAGCAGGTAAGAGCAATCCGGGGG
The DNA here is from genome assembly GCA_035307985.1 of Candidatus Acidiferrales bacterium. Lineage (GTDB taxonomy): Bacteria > Acidobacteriota > Terriglobia > Acidiferrales > UBA7541 > Palsa-295. The sequence goes on along the minus strand of DATGHM010000015.1, from coordinate 8,935 downwards.
ACAATCAATCGTCACTTCGCGCCCGCTCCCGCAGCAGATCGCGCAAATTTTCTCTCCCACCGCGGGACAAAATCGCTTTGGCGGGCGCTTCCCGCAAATCGCACAGGACATGATTTCCTCTGAGAGTTCCGCGCTTCCGGCAAAAGTTCAGAGTACGGAAACACTCGCTGCATGGCAAGCATACGCACACGGATGGAATCGCGCTCGATTGCCGGGCGGCAGGTTTTGAGGATATGTGTGTTGGAAGGAGGAAGAGGCGAACAGCGGGGGTGAGTCGAGCCGAGCGGGACGCTAAGCGGATTTCGAGTGAGAGCGCTTGTCCCACTGATTGCTGACGCGGCGAACCGTTTCGCGCAGGCGCACGGCGAGTTCGACGACGGTGCGAATCCTTTGTGTTTCGATCGCCGGAAATCCGTCGCTGTGCGCCAGCAGGAGTTCGGCATTGCCGAGAATGCCGGTGAGCGGGTTGTTGATCTCGTGGCGGAAAATCTCTCCGAGGTCATCGCTTGAACCGCCGGGATTCGACGCGAACGAACTCTCGCCATCCGGATTCCAGCGCAATCTCCGCTCGATCAGGCTGGCCGCCAGCGACTGCCATTCGCCTTCGCAAGGTACGAAATCGATTTGCCCCTCCGCGACCAGGCGCGCCACTTCCGGCTGGCGGCCGTACGGCGCGACGACGATCACGTGAGCGGACCCGGTGAACTCGATCAGCGCTTCCCGGAGCGGCCCGTGGACCAGAATCCGCGCGTCGATGAGGATCACCGGAGGCTTGTGCCGGGCGACGGTTTCGCGCAAACGCTCGCTCGTTCCTGCGGTCAGGATGGACCGGGTCTTGACGAAATCCTCCACGGCCTCGACCATGCGCCACGGAAAGTCGGCTTCCGGAATCCCCAGAACGACAGCCGTTTTTCTTGGGGAGACCGGCTCTTTCGTTCGCGCTTGCATCGCAACTTGCCCCCGCACCTCTCCGATCAATTCGCTCATGTTTTTACCTGCCGCGAGCCCGCGTGCTCCGGCTCTTCCTCGATTCTTTTGAGAAACTCGTGGACGGCCAGCTTTAGCTCCTCCACCAGAAATGGCTTTGCCAGATACGGAAGCTTTTTGGGCAGCAGAAAATCGAGAGTCCGTGGACCCAAAGTGTCGCCCGTGACGAAGAGGATCCGGTTCTGGAGCGGGCTGGCCGCGCGGACCAGCGCCTCGTAAAATGCCGGCCCGTCCAGGCCCGGCATTCGCAAGTCGCAAACGATCAGATCGTAGGAGCCGCGCGCGATTCGCTCGAGACCTTCCTTGCTGTCGATCGCAGACACCACATGGTGTCCCTCTTCGCGCAGAACATCCACGATCAGCTGAGCGACGGTCGGCTCGTCCTCGATCACCAGGATCCGGCCCTTCGGCGTCTCTCCGGCCGAGCTTGCGTGTCCGCGCGACAGATTCGCGGAGCGCTCCGCCGGAACGCTCACCACGGGCAGTTCGACCACAAATTTCGTGCCGATGCCAGGCCGGCTCTCGAACCTTACCTCGCCACCGTGCTGGTGGACGATGCCATACACGATCGACAGCCCGAGCCCGGTCCCCACTCCGGGGGCCTTGGTCGTGAAGAACGGATCGAAGACACGGTAGGCGATTTCGGACGGGATTCCGGGACCATCGTCGGCAATCTCGACGGAGATTCCGCCCGCTCCGTCGGCCCGCGAGCCGGCCTTCGATGCGAGGCTCGTCCGGATCGAGACACGGCCGCGTCCTCGGCTTTCCACCAGTGCCTGCTCGGCATTGATCAGCAGGTTCAGAATCACTTGTTGAAGCTGGTAGGGATCGGCCATGGTGGCGGGCAGATCCCGCGCCAGGTCGCAGCTCACTTCAATGTTTTCCACTTTCAATTCATAGCTGCGTAGAGCCAGAGTCCGTTCGACGATTTCGTTGATATCCGCGCGGCTGCGTTGCGGCCTGTTTTCCCGGGCGAAGTACAGCAGGTTTTTCACGATCCGCCGCGCGCGTTCCGCCTCCTGGTACACTTTCCTCACTTCTTCGAGCTGGTCGGGCCGGGGGGTGTGTCCGAGCAGGAGTTGCGCATACCCCATGATCGCCGTGAGCGGATTGTTCAGCTCGTGGGCGATTCCGGAGACCAGCTGCCCCACACCCGCCATCTTCTCCGTTTGCGACATTTTGGCCTTGATTTGCCGCTCGCTCGTTACGTCCGAATAAATCTGAAGGAAACCGATCGGGCGGTTTTCGCGGTCCAGCACAGGGCGCGAGAAGCGTTCGATGATGCGGCGCGACGGCCGCAGCATCTCGAGTTCGTCGTGGCTCGTTTCGCCTTCTCCTCGCGCAAAACTCTCCCAGGGCGCGGAGAACGTTTTCGGATTGTCAAACCGGGGGGACAGGACTTCACGCATATCCTCGATCGTTTTCGTATCGCGCAACGCGCGTGCGTCAACGCCAAAAAGCTGTGAGAATCGTGCGCTGGAGAACCGCAGGTGGCCGGCCCTGTCGAAGACAAGGATGCCCGTGGGCACCCAGTCGAGAATGCTTTGCAGCTCCGCCTCCACGCGCCGCCAGTTCGCCTCCGCGCGTTGCACCAGGGAGCCCTCTTCGAGGCAAAGCAGCAGCGAACGCGGATGATTCAGCACCGAGCGCAGGGTGATGCGGATCGGATGGCCGGTGACCAGCGCCGCCTCGACGCTGGAGCCTTTGCTCGCGTTGGCCGCGTCACATAACAGGAGAAGATTCGCGCCAGACTGTTCCGCCAGGACCGTTCCGAGGCCGATGCCGCGCGCATTGGTTTCCCGCAATCCCAGCAACTGGCGCGCCCGCTCGTTGGTACGGTAGATCACGCCAGAGAGATCCGTAAGCAGCAACGCTTCGCCGCTCGATTCGAACACGGCGCTGAATCCGTCATCGCCCGTCACAGCAGCCGGTTGCTGCGCGGCGACGGTTCTGGTGGTCTGCGGGGCGGAGTGGCGGCGTGGTGCGGCTGGCTCGTTGATCGCTGGGGCTGGGGTTCCGCTCATGGGCGCTTTCCGCTCGGTCACCATCGCCCCTGTACGATCCAATAGCTGCACAACAGCGCCGTCCCTATGGCGATCGCGTACTCGATCCCGCGGCGCAGAGTGCGATTCCAAAGCAGTAGTCGAATGGAAGCAGTCGTTCGCACGCTGATTGGCGTTGCATGAACCTGGCCAAAAAGTGGCGCGGCGATGTGGCGTCGATTCAGTGACTTGACGGTCAGAGGGGGCGCAGCGAAGGGGGCGGCCTTCCTGCTTTGAAACTCGCCTGTTTCTGTCTAGGAATTCGGGAAACAGATGTCGGCGGACGTCAACGAGAGGAAGGTAAGAAGGAAGCTTCGCTCAGGCTTTGTGCGACTTCGCTTCGTACTCTTTGAGCTTGCGGTAGAGGGTCGTTTTGCCGATGCCGAGCAGGTGAGCCGCAGCCAGCTTGTCGCCGCCTGCTTCGCGCAGCGCGCGGAAGATCGCCCGGCGTTCGAGTTCCTCGAGTGGAACCACTTCGTCGGTCTGCGAGATTCGCTCGCCGTTCCCGTAGTGCAGACTCGTCGGCAGATCAGCTACCTGCAGGATGGGCCCCGACCCAAGAGCCAGGGCGCGCTCGATCACGTTCTCGAGTTCGCGGACGTTGCCGGGCCAGTCGTAAGCGAGAAGGCGTCCCATTGCATCCTCGGAAATCGTTCGGATGTTGCGGTCCGACGCGCCGAATTTTTCGAGGAAATGATTCACCAGGAGCGGAATATCGCTCTTGCGTTCGCGCAAAGGCGGCAGTTTGATCTGCACGACGTTCAATCGGAAGAAAAGGTCCTGGCGAAACCTTCCTTCGCGGACCGCCGTTTCCAGGTCGCGATTCGTGGCCGCGATGACTCGCGTCGAAATCGAAACACGGTCGGTCGAGCCGACCGGCCTTACTTCCTTTTCCTGAATCGCGCGCAGCAATTTGGCCTGCAAATCCACAGGAAGATCTCCGATTTCATCCAGAAAGAGAGTCCCTGCATCGGCGGATTCCATAAGCCCCTGCTTCGAGTGCGTGGCTCCCGTGAAGGCGCCCTTCACATGCCCGAACAGCTCCGATTCGATCAGCGTGGGCGCCAGCGCCGAGCAATCCACAGGAACAAAGGGCCTGTTCTGGCGCGGGCCCAAATAATGGACCGAGCGCGCGACCAATTCCTTACCCGTTCCGCTTTCTCCCAGGATCAGCACGGGATAGGTGTGCTGGCTCACTTTCTCGATCAGCCGGTATACGCGTTGTATTTTCGGGGACAACCCGATCAGGTCGGCAAATCCAGGGCGGGTGCGAAGTTGCTCGCGGAGCACCCGGTTTTCCTGAGCCACGTCCATCAGCCGGACGATCCGATCGATCTTGCCGCGCAGGTCGGATACGTTGAAAGGCTTGGTAACGTAATCCGCCGCGCCGAGGCGCGTGGCCTCGATCGCGTTCTCGATCGTGCCGTATTGCGTGAGTACCACCACCGCCGTTTCCGGATATCGCTCGCGGACGCGTTTGAGCAGCTCGAGTCCGCCCAACTCCGGGACGCGCAAGTCCGTAATCAGAATGTCCACCGGATATTGATCGAGCGTATCCAACGCCTGTTCGGTGGTGGATGCAGCGCGCGCGCGCAGGCCCGATTCGGCGACTACGTCGCGGCAAAGATCGCGCGTCGTGGCCTCGTCGTCGACGATCAGCACTGTGGCCGGGACCGATCTTTCGAATACCGACGCTGCACTTGCTCCGCTACTGACGGCCAAAATGAAGACTCCTCAGGGATTGCGTTAGTTGCGAAGCAAGGAGCGTTCCATTCGGGGAAAACTAACCCTGCAACGCACAATGATTTCAAAGCATTTAGATCCGTTAGCACGAATGCTCGCCGGAGTGTAGGTCCAAAATGGGACTCAGAACAAGTCCGTAATTCTACGTACGAGGGCAAAGTATCTAAGCTGTCTTATAAGTGCAGAATCGGGAGATAACCCATCAAAATGGGAACTGGGAAGGAAAGACAAATTTCAATACGTGCCTTTAGCGGTACGCAGCAGGCTCTTGGCCACGCGCCGGAGTGCCTGTCGATCATCATACGGGGCAGACAAAGACCACCTTGTCTGGATAATCCACATCTGAATATCACCCAGCCAGGATGAGGAGGGACGAATAATGAGACTAGCTCGTGTTCTTCTCGTGTGGACAGCCTTCTTGGGATGTTCGCTTGGTTTGTGCGCGCAGGATCGTCCGGCGGACGCGGCCTCCTCACCGGGGCAAGCGGCGTCATTCGATGAGCCGGGCGGAGCGGTTTCCGCGGGAACGCGGTTCCTCGTCCGGTTGGACAGTGCTATCAGCACCAAGACGGCGAAGAACGGCACTGAATTCAGGGCCCACACCCTCGACCCGCTCCGAACGCCTGCCGGGTTGGTTTTGCGGCCCGGGGCTGAGATTCGAGGTCATGTGGACAAGATCGAGCGCGCGCACCAGGCCGGCCGCGCCCGCATCTGGCTTGCTTTCGACGACATAGCGACGCCCCGCAGATGGCTGCCCCTTGTCGCTATTGTTTCCGACGTGCCCGGCGTTCATTCCGTTCGCGCCGTCTACGACCGCGAAGGCGAAATTGAAAACCGGGCCGGCAAGCGGCAGGAAGACATGGAGGCGGCCGCAGCTGGAGCGCTCGTGGGCGCAGCTCCCGGAGTTGCCGAGCGCAACAGCAAAGGCGCAGCCATCGGCGCCGCGACCGGCGCGGTGACGGCATTCATGATCGCCTCCGAGCTAGGGCAGGAGCTGACGCTCGAGAGGAACACGAAGCTCGAGCTCGTGCTCGACCATCCGCTGTATTTGGACGCGGACTGACGGGGATTCCAGGTCCGCGATCGGCCAGTCAAGCGGCCAGTTCGGGGCCAACGGCCGCCGTTTCCTCGTGCAATCGAGCGACGGAAAAGCTAGACTCGCGCGACGAATTCGAGGGAGCGGGGCCGGCTTGAAGATCACGTTTTACACGGTATTCGGGATTCTGCTCGTCGTTGTGGGCATCATCGCGATGATTCGGCCGAACTTCGCGCTTCCGGCAAAACAGCACGAAGAAATGATCGCGAATCAACGCGTTCTGATCGAAACGCGCCGGGTAATTTCCGTTCCGCGCGCGGCCAGCGCTACGGAGCTCGTGCTTGGCCTCGGCCTGATCTTCTTCGGCTCGCGGCCGCCTCGCCCGCGGACGAGAGGCCGCTGATCGGCAGCCCGCGGCCATTTTGGCGCTTTTCCCGTCACACGGAAATGCCAGACTTCTTCGCTCGAAACAAGCCATGACGAAGAAACATGCCGGCCAGTCCTGGATGCCCGCCGAAGACTACGGGCGGACGCTTCCCTTCTTCACCGTGAATCTCCTCGTCTCCGATATCGTTCGATCTGTTGAGTTTTACAGAAGTGTTCTGGGCGCAAAGCTGGTTTATTCCGACTGCGATTTTGCCGCCCTGCGATTCAGGGATCTGGAGTTCATGCTGCATGCCGACCACGCCTACGACCACCATCCCTGGTATGCCGAGTTGACGAGCGGAGAGCGGCGCGGGCTGGGAGCGGAGCTGCGTCTATTCCACACTGATCCGGACGACGTGGAGGAGCGGGCTCGCAAATTCGGGGCCACGGTCCTGCAGACGGCACAGGAAAAACCCCATGGCTGGCGCGACGTGATCGTCGCCGACCCGGACGGCTACGCCTGGGCCATCGGCATCCCGACGAAGATGGCATCAAGCTGATTTCTCGCGGGCCGTGGATTCGGAGCCGCGAACCGCACCAACAGCTTCAACTCATCCGCGGGTCGAATAACTTGGCAAACGCAGACCTGAAGTGACATGATCACGCGCGCTGGGGATTGAGTGCGGGAGCGCGCCGACTGACGGTGCGGAGGGAACATGAATTCTGTGCGGAATGCTCCGGGGATGCTAATCGTGGGGTTATTTCTGGCGCTCACTGCGCGAGCACAGACGCCGAGCCGGCGGGCGATCACCTTCAAGGATTTGATTTCGATGCAGCGGGTGGATGACCCGCAGATTTCGCCGGATGGAAAATGGGTGGCGTACACGGTGGCCACGCCCGATCTCGACGCAAACCGGACGCTGAGCAACATCTGGCTGGTGCCGGCCGAGGGCGGCGAAGCGCGGCAACTGACGCGAGGCAGCAGCGACCAGCGCGCGCGTTGGTCGCCCGACGGGAAGAAGATCTTTTTTCTTTCCTCGCGCGACGGCAGTACCGAAATTTACTCGATCCAATTCGACGGAGGCGAGGCCGCACGCATCACCTGGCTTTCGACGGGCGCGGACGACGAGATCATCTCGCCGGACGGGAAATGGATCGCGTTCACGTCCAGCGTCTACCCGGACTGCAAAGACGACACCTGCAATCAGAAGCGGGACCTCGAAGCGGAAAAAAGCGAAGTGAAGGCGCACGTCGCGGAAAAGCTGCTGTACCGGCACTGGACGGACTGGTCGGACGGAAAGCGCAGCCATCTGTTCGTCGTCCCCGCAGCGGGAGGCACTCCGCGCGACCTGACGCCGGAGGCGGATTATGACGTGCCGCCGTTCAGCCTGGGCGAGCCGGAAGCCATTGCCTTTTCGCCGGACAGCAAGGAACTGGGCTTCACGGCGAACACGGACAAAGACGAAGCGACGAGCACGAACGGGGATGTCTTTACCGTTCCGGTTTCAGGCGAGAGCGCGCCGAAGCGCATCACGACAAATCCGGGGGACGACTGGGGGCCGCAATATTCGCCGGACGGAAAGTGGATCGCGTACCGCGCGCAGATGCAAGCGGGATACGAGAGCGATCGCTGGCGGTTGATGCTCTACGACCGGAAGAACGGGAAACACATCAACGTGACGGAAAAATTCGACGCGAACGTGGAGGATTTCTCGTGGGCCCCGGACAGCAAGACAATCTATTTCGTCACGGAGGAGAAGGCGGAACTTCCGATCTACGCAGTACCCGCCGAGGAAGGCAAGCCGCCGAAAAAGGCGGTCGGGAGCGGAGCGAACGACGAGGTCAGCGTAAGCCGCGACGGAAGGATGCTGGTCTTCACGCGCACCAGTCTGACGATGCCGGCCGAGGTGTTCGTCGCGGATTCTGACGGCGCGAACATGCGCCAGCTCACGCATCAGAACGCGGCGTTGCTGGCGCAACTGGAGATGCCGCCGGCCGAGCCGTTCTGGTTTACCGGCGCGGGCGGAGCGCAGGTGGAAGGACTGCTGTTGCGTCCGCCGAATTTCGACGCGTCGAAGAAATACCCGCTGCTGCTGCTGATTCACGGTGGGCCGCAGGGCGAATGGGACGACGCATGGGGATATCGCTGGAACCCGCAGGTGATGGCCGCGCCGGGATACGTTGCGCTGATGATTAACCCGCACGGGTCGTTCGGCTACGGGTCGAAGTTCTGGGAAGAAATCAGCGGAGATTGGGGAGGGGAGGCCTACACCGACCTGATGAACGGAGTGGACGCCGCGATCGCGAAGCACCCGTTCATCGATGGGACGCGCGTGGGCGCGGCGGGTGGTTCATACGGCGGATACATGATCGATTGGATTGCGACGCACACAGGGCGGTTCAAGTGCCTGATCAGCCATGCGGGGCCGTGGGATGCAGTAGCGATGTACGGTTCGACGGAAGAGTTGTGGTTCATGAACTGGGAATTCGGCGGGCCACCATGGTCGAAACCGGAGCTGTACAAGAAGTGGTCGCCGAATGAATACGCGGCGGGCCTCGGGAAGTTCAAAACGCCCACGCTGGTGATCGACGGCGAACGCGATTTTCGCGTGCCATACACGCAGGACCTGGAATTCTTCACGGCGCTACAGGTGCAGGGAGTTCCATCAAAGCTCGTGATTTTCCCGGACGAAGGCCATTGGGTGCTGAAGCCGCAGAACAGCGAGTTCTGGTACAAGACGTTTCTCGACTGGCTGGCTAC
>DATGHM010000014.1:0-4972 GCA_035307985.1 Candidatus Acidiferrales bacterium | reverse complement strand
ATCGCGAGATAGAGGTTTGCGACAGGAGGAGGGCACGCGGGCGCAGCAAGCAGCGCCCCTACATTTTTACCTCTCGCAATGCGCGGTGGCTTCGCGGGCTACGCGGGGCTGGACATCGACGCCAAAAACTCCCCGTTCGTTTTCGTTTTCGAGAGGCGGCCGAGGAGAAGCTCCATCGCTTCGACGGTTGACAGCGGGCTCAGCACTTTACGCAGGACCCAGACTCGATTCAATTCGTCAGCCGGCAGCAGGAGTTCGTCTTTGCGCGTGCCGGAGCGGTTGATATCGATGGTGGGGAAGACGCGCTTGTCGACGAGCCGCCGGTCGAGGTTGATTTCCATGTTGCCGGTGCCCTTGAACTCCTCGAAGATGACGTCGTCCATGCGGCTGCCGGTGTCGATCAGGGCCGTGGCGATGATGGTGAGCGAGCCGCCCTCTTCGATGTTCCGCGCGGCGGCGAAGAAGCGGCGCGGGCGCTGCAACGCGTTCGCGTCAATACCGCCGGAGAGAACTTTGCCGGAAGGCGGCGTGACGGCGTTGTAAGCGCGGCCGAGACGAGTGAGCGAGTCGAGAAGAATCACGACATCGCGCTTGTGCTCGACCAGGCGCTTGGCTTTTTCGAGGACCATTTCGGCGACCTGGATGTGGCGCTGCGGCGGCTCGTCGAACGTGGAGCTGACCACCTCGCCCTTCACGGTGCGCTGCATGTCCGTGACTTCTTCCGGGCGCTCGTCGATCAGCAGCACGATCAGCGCGATCTCCGGATGGTTCGCCGTAATGGAATTCGCGACGGACTGCAGCATCATGGTCTTGCCGGTGCGGGGCGGCGCGACGATCAGTCCGCGCTGACCCTTGCCGATGGGGCAGAGCATGTCGAGAACGCGTCCAGTCAGGTTTTCCTTGGTCGTTTCGAGGCGGATGCGCTCCTGGGGATAGAGCGGCGTCAGGTTGTCGAAGAAAATCTTGTTGCGCGCGACCTCTGGATCCTCGAAATTGACGGCTTCGACTTTGATCAGCGCGAAGTAGCGCTCGCCGTCTTTCGGAGGCCGAACCTGGCCGGAGACAGTGTCGCCGGTGCGCAGGTCGAATTTGCGAATCTGCGAGGGCGAGACGTAGATATCGTCCGGTCCCGGGAGATAGTTGTACTCCGGCGCGCGAAGGAAGCCGAAGCCGTCCGGAAGGCATTCGAGGACGCCTTCGGAGAAGATCAGGCCGTTCTTCTCGGTCTGCGCGCGGAGGATCTGGAAGATCAACTCCTGCTTGCGCATGCCGGACGAGCCGGGGATGTTCAGTTCCTTGGCGATTTTCGCCAGGTCAGTGATGTTTTTGTCCTTCAGTTCTGCAAGGCTAACACTCATCGAATCGTTCCTTCTCAAGCCTAAGTCTTAAGCGAGATTTTGATTTGATGGACCGCGGGCGGGCGCCTTCTTGAACCAGCCTACTGCGTCCAAAATAACAACGGGAATATACAGACCATCCGAAAATCCAACGGCCGCGCGCAGACTCTTCCGGGGCAGAGCTGGGGACCGAAGGCCTTTAATTGGTCAATTCGTCCTGCGCGATGTCCGCTCCGAACTTCGGCTCGACTTCAACTGGCGGCTCGCTCGGAACCGGCAGAGGCTTCTCGAGCGCTACTTGCAGGACTTCGTCCATCGATTGCACAAAATGGATCTTGAGCTGCGCCTGGATTTCCGGCGGGATATCCGCCAGGTCCTTCTCGTTGTCCTTGGGCAGAAGAACAGTGTGCAGCCCCAGGCGGTGGGCGGCAAGCAATTTTTCTTTGACGCCGCCGATGGGCAGCACCTTGCCGCGAAGCGTGATCTCTCCGGTCATGGCCAGGTCGCAGCGGATCGGGATGCGCGTGAGCGCGCTGACGATCGAAGTGCAAATGGTGATCCCAGCGGACGGGCCGTCCTTCGGGATGGCGCCCTCGGGGACATGAACATGAATATCGAGATGGCGGTAAAAGTCCTTGGGCAGGCCGAACAGATGGCTGCGCGAGCGGACGTAGCTCATGCCGGCCTGTGCGGATTCCTGCATCACGTCGCCCAGTTTTCCGGTCAGGGTGAGGCGGCCCTTGCCCTGCATCAGCGTTGCTTCGGTGGATAGAACCTGGCCACCCACTTCCGTCCAGGCCAGGCCCGTGGCCAGGCCGATTTCGTTCTTCTTTTCGGCAAGGAAATCGCGGAACTTGAGCACGCCCAGGTAGTCCGCGGTGTTTGCGCGCGTGATTTCCGCGCTGAACTTCGCATTCTCAGCCACCACTTTACGCGCCACCTTACGGCAGATATTGGCGATTTCGCGATCCAGATTGCGGACACCCGCTTCGTGCGTGTAGTGCCGAATGATCTGCGTGAGCGCTTCGTCGGAGAACTTCAAACTGTTTTTCGTAAGGCCGGTGGCTTCGAGCTGCTTGGGGACCAGGAATTTCTGCGCGATCTGATGTTTTTCCTGTTCCGTGTAGCCCGGCAGGCGGAGAACTTCCATGCGATCCTGCAGAGGCTGCGGAATGGTGTGCAGGACGTTCGCGGTGCAGATGAACATGACCTTCGAAAGGTCGTACTCGACGTCGAGATAATGATCGGTGAAGGCGTGGTTCAGCTCCGGATCGAGCACTTCCATCAGCGCCGCCGACGGATCGCCGCGAAAATCCATGGACATTTTGTCGACTTCGTCGAGCACGAAGACGGGATTCACGGTCCCGGCCTTGCGCATCATCTGAATGATCTGGCCGGGCAGGGCGCCGATGTAGGTGCGGCGATGACCGCGAATTTCCGCTTCATCGCGCACGCCGCCGAGCGAAACGCGGACGAATTTGCGTCCCGTGGCGCGGCCGATGGACATGGCGAGCGACGTCTTGCCGACTCCCGGAGGCCCGAGAAAGCAGAGAATCGAACCCTTCGGATTCTTCACCAACTGGCGAACAGCCAGGTATTCGAGGATGCGTTCCTTGATCTTCTCGAGACCGTAATGATCTTCCGAGAGGATGGTTTCCGCTTTCTTGATATCGCGGATTTCCTTGGAGCGCTTCTTCCACGGCACGGCCAGGAGCCAGTCCAGGTAGTTGCGGGAGACGGTGGACTCGGCGGACATCGGCGGCATCATTTCCAGCCGCTTGAGCTCCTGCATGGCCTTCTCACGCGGGCCTTCCGGCATACCGGAAGTCTCGATCTTCTTTTTGAGCTGTTCGAGATCGCTCGCTTCGCCCCGGCCAAGCTCCTTCTGGATGGCCTTCATTTTCTCGTTGAGGTAGTACTCTTTTTGAGCGCGCTCCATCTGTCGCTTCACGCGCGAATTAATGGAGCGGTCGACATTCAGCTTTTCGATCTCCACCTCGAGGATGTCGCCGACGCGAGTCAGGCGCTCGAGCGGATCGAACAGTTCGAGCAGTTCCTGTTTTTCTTCGACGGGAACCTGCAAGTTCGCGGCGATCGCGTCGGCCAGCTTGCTGGGATCCTCGACGCGCACCGCGGCGATCATCGTGTCGTAATTCAGGCTCTGCGAGAGCTTCACGTACTGCTCGAAGAAGTTTGTTACGCGAGTTTGCGCCTGCTCGAGCTGCGGACCGGGCTCCGCCTTCACCGAGACCAGGCGAACGGTGGCGCGAAAAAACCCGTCCTCGCTGGTCACCTGAACGATCTTCGCCCGCTCGGAACCTTCGACCAAAACCTTGATGTTGCCGTCCGGCAGCTTCACGCTTTGGACGATGTTGGCCAGCGTCCCGACCTGATAGATTTCTTCCGGTTTGGGATCATCCACGGAAGCATCGTGCTGGGTAACGAGGAAAATCCTCTTGTCCCCGGCCAACGCCTCTTCCAGCGCGTGCACGGAGGCATCGCGCCCGACGATGAACGGGTGCATCATGTCCGGGAAGATCACCATCTCCCGGACCGGCATCATCGGGACGCGCTTCAACTCGCCTCTTTCACGATTAAACATGGATTCTCGGATTCCCAGTTTCTAGCCCGCTTTCTCGAGCAAGCTCCAGTTGATTTCGCGTCCTCTGACCATGTCCGCGTTCACCACGAAATCGCGAAGCTTCCGCTGGGCGGGCAGGTGGTACATCATTTCGAGCATCAGGTCTTCGAGGATCATGCGCAGGCCGCGCGCGCCGACTTTCCGCTGCAGCGCTAGTTCAGCGACGGTATCGAGCGCGTCGTCGGTAAATCGCAGCCTGACATTTTCGAATTCGAAGAGACGTTGATACTGACGCACGAGCGCGTTCTTCGGTTCCGTAAGGATGCGGACGAGCGCGGATTTATCGAGATCGCTCAGCACGCCCATCACGGGCAAGCGCCCCACAAATTCCGGGATCAGCCCGTAGCGAATCAGGTCGGTCGGCTGCGCCTGTTCGAGAAGTTCGATATTCCTCTTCGTCGGCGTCGTGGGCTGCGTATCCACATGGAACCCCAGCGATTTTTGTCCCACGCGACGCTCGATCACCTTCTCCAGCCCCACGAACGCGCCTCCGCAGATAAACAGGATGTTCGTCGTATCGACTGGCGTGAATTCCTGATGCGGGTGCTTGCGGCCGCCCTGCGGCGGGACATTGGCGATCGTCCCTTCCAGGATTTTCAGCAGGGCCTGCTGCACACCCTCGCCCGAAACGTCGCGCGTAATTGAGGGGTTCTCGTCCTTTTTGGAAATCTTGTCGATTTCGTCGATATATATGATGCCTTGCTGGGCCTTTTGGACGTCGCCGTCCGCGGCCTGAAGCAGCTTCAGGATGATGTTCTCGACGTCCTCGCCGACATAGCCCGCTTCGGTCAGCGTGGTTGCGTCAACGATGGCGAAGGGAACCTCAAGCATTCGTGACAGCGTTTGCGCCAGAAGCGTCTTGCCGGTTCCGGTGGGGCCAATCAGCAGGATGTTCGACTTGGAAAGCTCGATATCGCCCGGCTGCCGGTTCAGAAAAATTCGCTTGTAATGGTTGTAGACGGCGACCGCCAGTTTCTTCTTCGTCTTTTCCTGC
>DATGHM010000013.1:0-38526 GCA_035307985.1 Candidatus Acidiferrales bacterium | reverse complement strand
GGGAGACCGGAAGCCTCCCACATCTTCGGATACATGCTGATGGAGGTAAAACCGGGGATCGTGTTGAGTTCGTTGACATAGATTTTGCCCGTGCGGTTCTCGAGGAAGAAATCGCAGCGCGCCATGCCGGTGCCGTCAATGGCCTGAAATGCACGGACGGCGTAATCCTGAAATGTAGCCACCTGCTTCCTGGTGAGCGGCGCAGGAATCAGAAGTTGAGTGCCGCCTTCCAGATATTTCGCGGTGTAGTCATAGAACTCACGGTGCGGAACGATTTCGCCGGGGATCGAGGCGCGGACATCGTCGTTTCCGAGCACCGAAACTTCGATCTCGCGCCCTGCGATTCCGCGCTCGACGACAATCTTCAGCGCGAACTCTGCCGCAAAGTCCAAGGCCTTGCCGATTTCCCTGGCGCTCGTCACGCGCGTCATGCCGACGGAGGAGCCCAGCGTCGCCGGCTTGACGAACAAGGGGAAATGCAATTTCCTCTTGATCAGCCGGATGACGCCGGCGCGATCTTTTTCCCATCCCGAACGCCGGATCGCCAGGAACGGAACGATTGGCAGGCCGGCTTGTTCGAACAGGCGCTTCTGAAGGTCCTTATCCATTCCGGCGGCGGATCCGAGCACGCCCGCACCGATGTAGGGGAGACCGGCAAGTTCGAGCAGGCCCTGAACGGTGCCGTCTTCTCCAAACGTGCCGTGCAGCACGGGGAAAACGACATCCACGGCGACATTCGCCTGTCCTGTTGCGGAACCGAGAGGAACCAGCGCCGCCGCGCCCGGTTCCGCGGGAAGCACGACGCGCTGGCCAGACTTCAGCACCTCGGGAAGCATTTTTTGGACGCTTGTTCCGACGAGCCAGCGGCCGTCTTTCGTGATGCCAATGGGAACGGCTTCATATTTTTCGGGATCGAGAGCGCGAATCACCGACGCGGCGGACGCGAGGGAGACTTCGTGCTCTCCGGAGCGTCCTCCGAAGAGGACGCCCACGCGCAGCCGCTTCTTGCCGTTCATCGCGACACCTGTCCGGAACCGGGTCGTATGTGTGGAGTCTTCACAGGATTTTCTTTCCCAGGCCGGAGAGGACCAGTTCGACGCCGAGAGTGGCCGTCGTGTTGTGGAGATCGATTACAGGATTGATTTCGACCAGCTCGAATGAAATCATCGAGCGGCTGTCGGCAATCATCTCTAAAGCGAGATGCGCCTCGCGATACGTCACGCCGCCGCGCACGGGCGTGCCCACCCCCGGGGCGTCCGAAGGATCGACGAAATCCATGTCCAGGCTCACCGCGATACCCGCCGTATCATCGCTCGTGAAGCGCAGCGCTTCCGACATTACCTCGCGCATGCCGCGCTCGTCGATATCGCGCATGGTGAAAACATGCACGCCCGAATCCTTCACCAGCCGGCGCTCCCTCGAATCCAGATCTCGCACGCCAACGAGCGCCACGCTGCGCGGCTCGACCATCGGCTTGATTCCGGCAAGCTCGGTCAGTTCCGGCGGTCCATAGCCCATGATCGATGCCAGCGGCATGCCGTGAATGTTTCCCGACGGCGAAGATTCGGGCGTATTCATGTCGCCGTGCGCATCCAGCCAGATCAGCCCGATTCGCTTCGAGTCTTTGCGGTAATGTGCAGCCGCGCCCGCGGTTGTACCCACGGCGATCGAATGATCGCCGCCGAGCACGAGCGGGAGGAAACCCTCGTCGAGGGCTTTCCCTGAGATTTCCGCGAGGCCTTTGCACGTGTCGGCGATTTCTTCGAGGTATTTCGCGTTCTTCACGCCGTAGTGCTGCTCTTCCGGCTGCTTGACCACGATGTTGCCGATGTCTTCCACCTGATGTCCGAGCTGCTTCAGACGCGCCTGGAGTCCGGCGACCCGCAAAGTGGACGGGCCCATGTCGACGCCGCGACGGCTGGCGCCGAGGTCCATCGGCACTCCAATGATTCGGATTTTCTGCGCCATTTGTTTTGTTTTTCCCGGCCCGGAACGAATGCCGGAACCTCAAGGATAGACGCGATAGAGCATCCGTGGGAAGGGGATGACTTCGCGAATGTGCTCGGTTCCGCAAATCCAGGCCACGGTGCGCTCGAGCCCAAGCCCGAAGCCCGCGTGCGGCACGCTTCCATAGCGCCTCAGGTCGAGGTACCACTGGAACGCTTCTTCCGGCAGCTTCGCCTCGCGGATGCGACGGACCAGCGTTTCGTAGTTCGACTGGCGCTCGCCGCCTCCGATAATCTCGCCGTATCCCTCCGGAGCGATCATGTCGAAACTGAGGGAAAGCTCGGGGCGCGCTGCGTCGGTAGCCATATAGAAGGCCTTCATGGCCGCGGGATACCGATGGATGACCACCGGCTTGTCAAAATTCTTCGAGAGAATCGTCTCCTCGTCTCCGCCAAAATCGTCTCCCCACTTCGCGGGATTTCCGGCCTTTTGCAGGAGGCTGATGGCCTCGTCGTAGGAAATCCGCGGGAACGGAGGCTCGATCTTCCCGAGTGTCGTGATGTCGCGTTGCAACGCGCCGAGCTCCCGCGAGCGGTTCTTCACCACGGACTGTACGACAGCGCTGACCAACCCCTCACCGAGCTGAATCATGTCTTCGAGGTGCGCGTAGGCTGCTTCGGGCTCGAGCATCCAGAATTCGGTCAGATGCCGGCGTGTTTTCGATTTTTCCGCGCGAAACGTCGGTCCAAACGTGTACACCTTGCCCAGCGCCGCGGCCGTGGCCTCGACGTAAAGCTGGCCCGATTGCGTGAGATAGGCCTTCTGGTCGTCGATGTAATTCACTTCGAAGAGGGTCGTGGTGCCTTCGCAGGCTGCCGGCGTGAAGATCGGGGCGTCGGTGAGCGTATAGCCCAGGCTATCCATGTAATTGCGCGCGGCACGCTCCGCTTCGGCGCGAATCCGCAGGATTGAAGCCTGGCGAGGAGTCCGAATCCAAAGGTGCCGCTGATCGAGAAGGAAGTCGACGCCGTGCTCTTTCAGTTGAATTGGATAGGGAGTCGAATCGGGCACGCGCTGCACCACTTCGATTCCGCTGATGTGGATCTCGTATCCTCCCGGGGCGCGCGGCTCGGCTCGCAGCGTCCCGGTGACGATTACGCTCGACTCCTGCGTCAGGTCCTTCAACGCCGCGAACGTTTCGGGATTCTCCTTCTGCGAAACGACTCCTTGAATCACGCCGGTCCCGTCTCTGAAAATAGGAAAGAGCAGCTTGCCGGATTCGCGGAGATTGTAGAGCCAGCCGCGAATCGAAACAGGCTGCCCTGAATATTCGCCGGCTTGCTCGATCGTAACCGTTGGAACTGGTGATTGCGCTTGCTGAGTCGTGGGATCCATTCCTCTTTTTGACGTTCAGGATTTTCCTGTGCGGCTGCCCTTGCTTTCGAGACTCTCCTCGATCTTATCGAAGACGGCCCGCGCCTGGTCGAGCGAGGGTTCGCCGTTCGCGGCTTCCTTGAGTTCCAAGACAACCGGTAACTCATGCGGTGAGCGGGAGATCATGCTGAGGAGCGCGTCCCAATCGATCGTGCCGTCGTAAGGAAGCAGGTGCTCGTCCTTTTCGCCGCGATTGTCGTGGATGTGCGTGGTGACGATGCGGTCGCGCATGATTTCGAACGCTGCGGCAACGTTTGTATCCACGTGCGCGTGGCCGACGTCGAAGCAGAGCCGCAAATCCTTCAAGTGGGTCTCCTTGAGGAACTGCTGGAGGGAGTCCGGGGAACCCAGTTCATCAGGCGTATTTTCAAGCGCGATGGTCACGCCGCGCTGTTTGGCGAAGATCGCAAGATGCTCGAGCGAATTAAATGCAGCATCCAGCTTTCGCGGATCGGCCGCGGCGCGGCTTTGCCCCATGTGCTGGACCAAATATTTGAAAGGAATGCGTTCGGCTACCTCGAGCGCGCGCTTTACTTCATCGACGGCGTCGAGCCGCCGGACGCGCTCAGGTTCGGAAATTGAAATCGGGACGCCGCTCTGCCGTCCGAGGGCCGCGTCGCGTTCGGTCGGCGAGTGCAAGGAGTGCAGCGCCAGACGGTTTTCTTCGAGAGCGTCGGCCAGTTCGCGCACCGCCTGTTGCGAGCGATAGCCAAAGTGTCCCGAAGCGCAGAAAATCTCAATCGATGGAATGCCAGCCCGAGCGATTTGACTCAGCAGCACCGGCTCCAGCGGGTGCCGCACGTATCGGTAAGTCGAAAGGACGCGTTGCACGACGATTTGCGCTCTCCAGAGCGGAAGAAGTATGGTCGGCGGAAAAGGCTGCGGCGTCAATAGCGGCAAAGGGCACGGCACTCGCGGGACGGACTCCCAATGGCGAGAAGATCAGTATCCCGCTGCCGCGCCTCCGCGCCGCGGATCGGGCGCGCCGAGCCGCTCACTATTTGCCGGGTCGATGCCGATCGCTTCCACTTTCCCCAGCCACATCCGCCGCGGAACAATCTGGTATCCCCGGCTCTCGAGCCCCTGAACCACGGACGCCGGCACCGTGGGCTCCATCACGACCGCCGCCGGCATCCACTGCTCGTGAAAGCGAGGCGCGTTGATCGCGGCCTGGGCGCCCATGCCGAGCCGCATCCAGTTCAGCACCGAAAGAAGCGTCGCCGAAATGATGGTTGGGCCGCCCGGAGAGCCCGTCACGAAGCTCAGTTTGCCGTCGCGCAGAACAATCGTCGGCATCATCGAGCTCAACGGGCGCTTTCCCGCAGCGATCGCATTGTTCTCCGACTGAATCAGTCCGAACATGTTTGGCGACCCTGGATGCGAAGTGAAATCATCCATTTCGTCGTTTAAGAGGAACCCGTCGGTGGACGTCACGCCCGAGCCGAAGTAATTGTTGATCGTGTAGGTGTTCGACACGGCGTTCCCCGCCGCGTCCACGACGGAAAAATGGGTCGTGTGTCCCTCGACGGTCTCTGCGAGCGCCATGGCAAGGGCGTCTTTGTCGGGCGGAGGCACGAGGGATGCGCTGCTCGCTTTCGCGCACGACGGCGAGGCTTTCTTCAGGATTCCCGGATCATCGGCCGCAACGTCCTGACTCGAGGAAGCCTTCGCCGGGTCGATCGTGGCGCGCAGCGAATCCGCGTAGCATTCCGACGTGAGTTGCGCGACGGGAAGCTTTTCGAAATCCGGATCGGCCAGGTACATCGCGCGGTCGGCAAAAGCACGCCGCATCGCTTCGACCACCCAGTGCACGGATTCCGGATCGGCCCACGATTTCAGTGGAATCGTCTGCAGAATATTCAGCGCTTCGATGGTCACCACGCCGCCCGAGCTTGGCGGAGGGCTGGTGACGACTTCCCATTTGTGGCCATCGGCCGCGTACGTCTTCTCAAGCGGGTGCCGAATCTTCGGCTCGTAATGCTCCAAATCCGCAAGAGTGATCAGGCCGCCGCCTGCTTTCATATCCTGCGCCAGATCGTGCGCCGTGCGGCCGCGATAAAATTCTGCCGGCCCGTCCTTTGCAATCCGCTGCAGCGTCGCCGCCAGCTCCGGCTGTTTGAAAATGTCTCCCGTCGCGTAGTAGTTCCCATCCCTCTGAAAAATCCGATGGCTGACGGGGAATTTCGCCATTGCTTGCGACTCGCGCAGGAGCCCGGCAAGTCCCGCGCTCACCGGGAAACCGTTCGCAGCCAAACGAATCGCCGGCTGCATCACTTGCCCGAGGGTCATCGTTCCGTACTTATGCAGCGCAAGAGCCATGCCCGCCACGGTTCCGGGCACGCCGATCGCTCGATAGCCTTCAATCGACGCTTTCGGGTCAACGGTCCCGTCCGGCCGCAGGTACATATTGCGCGAAGCCCCGGCGGGTGCGGTCTCGCGATAATCGACGAATCCTTCGCGGCCATTTGCCATGCGCACAAGCATGAATCCGCCGCCGCCGATGTTTCCCGCTTGGGGCTCGACCACCGCCAGCGCAAACGCGACGGCGACGGCGGCGTCCACAGCGTTCCCGCCGCGCTTCATGATTTCCACGCCGGCGTCCGACGCGAGCTTTTCGTCACTCACGACCATACCCTTCGGCTCGCGCAGGGCTCTGGCCGGCCATTCAGGCTCGGTTTCGCGCGCGGCCGTAGCCGTGTATTCGCGGGGTTGCGTCTTGTTCCGGGATGGCGCTTGCGGCTGCGCGGCAACTGCGGTCGAGGAGAGGGTCAAAATTGCAAACAGCGCAATGAGTTTCGTCATAGAGGAGGACTTTAGAGGACTCGGCCGAGCACGTCAACTCAGGCGTGTGCGGGCGTACGCGACATGCGCGCGACGAAATAGGCGAAAGCAAAGCGAACACAAAATAACGGATTTTGTATCGAGTAGAAATTCGCCGATCCTTTGTTTTCATGTGGTTGCGGGGATTTCTACTCGAAGGCTGTATCGAGTAGACGTCATCTGTGTAGGCGTGCCTCAATCTCGGGAGGCGGACTTCGATCGGATCGGGAACAGGGATCCTTCGCCGGCAAAGAACCAGAGCGCCGGGCTCAGGATGCCGGCGCTGGTCGGGTCAGCAATTCAGCACACTGCCGCAACAGGAATTGATCCGTCATTCCTGCGATGTAGTCGCAGATGACGCGATGCGGCGGCTCTTGCCGCGCCTCCTCCGCATAGTGGGGCGGCATGCGATCAGGGTGCGCCAGAAAGAAGCGAAACAGCTCTTCGACGGCGCGCACAGAGCCGTCGCGTTCTTCCGCAATCGCCGGCAGAGAATAGACACGCGCCCAAAGGAAGCGCTTCAGCGCCGCGTTCTCCTGAGCCACGTCATGCGAGAACGCCACGAGGCGCCTTGTCTGGCGTCGAACACCTTCGACGCTCTGAACGCCGCTCGCCTGGACCGTTCGCCGCGTGTTCTCGATGAGGTCCGTGGCCAGCAGATCGAGGACGTGTTTCAACGCCTCGTTGAATTTTAGTTTGCGTTGCCCTTCCGGGTGGAGGCGGTCAATCTCGCGATACGCAGCGTCGAAAGCGGGCACTTCAGCGCGCAACTGCTCGAGATCAAGCAGCCGCGCTTCGAACGCATCGTCCAGGTCAGCCGTGTTGTAGGCGATTTCGTCCACCAGATCGATGAGCTGCGCTTCAAGCGGCGGCCGCTGATCGAGCAGATACTCGGCGAGCTCCGGGAACTCCGCAGGCGAATAATCGCGGGAATGCTTCACGATCCCTTCGCGCACCTCAAACGTAAGATTCAGACCGGGAAAATCGAGGTAGCGCTGCTCGAACTTCTCGACGATGCGCAGCGCCTGCAGATTGTGTTCGAAGCGGCCGCCATGCTCGCGCATCAGGGCATCGAGCTGTTCCTCTCCCGCGTGACCGAACGGCGGATGGCCGATGTCGTGAGCCAACGCAAGCGCTTCGGCGAGATCGGTGTTCAGGTCGAGCGCGCCGGCCACGGTTCGCGCGATCTGCGCGACTTCCAGCGTGTGCGTGAGCCGGTTACGGAAATGATCGGAGTAGCGGGAGGTGAAAACCTGGGTCTTCGCTTCGAGCCGGCGGAAGGCGCGCGAATGAACCACGCGGTCGCGGTCGCGGGCGTAGTCGTTGCGGTAGGGATGCGAAGCTTCGGGATGGCGACGTCCGCGCGTGCGCCGCACGTCCATGGCATAGGGCGCATACGGCGCTGGATGCATGATGAACCTTGCGGCTCAGGATTTCCCGGGCAGGAGGGCGAGTTCCTGATCGGCCTGGTCGGCGATGGCCGTGTCCGGGTATTGGGACTTGATCTGGCCATAGAGCTTCGCCGCTTCGGAGGGATTCTTCTCGCGATAGTGGTGAGCCAGGGCCAACATCACGACCGGCTTGGGAACGAGAACAGTCGGCTTGGCCATGAGCTGCTGATACAGCTTGACGGCCTGGTCGCTTTGGCTTGTCTTGTCATCAATCTTGGCGAGTTCGAACTGCGCAAGGGAAGCATAGTCCGTATCGCCGCCGCTCGCCGCGGATTGCAGGTAGCGCTTTGCTTCGTCATTTTTCCCCAACTGCTCCAGGCTCAGTCCAGCGTAGTAGTTCGCCAGTTGTCCAGGCCGGGTGCGCGAGTAATTCTTCGCCACATCCTCGAACTTCTGAGCGGCGGCCGTGAACTTAGCGTTATCGTCCTTGAAGATAGGCTGGCCGGGGCTCGGAGGGGCAGCTGCCTGGCTGCCGGTGGGAGCCTCGAAGATCTCCATCGCATTGGCGAAGCCCGCCGCAGCCTTCGTCGTCTGCCCGCTTGCGTAAGCTCGCCAGCCGAGGATGGCGAGAACCACGATGATCGCGGCCAGAAGAATGTAGGTGGTTCCTTGCTTGTGCGAGAGGAGAGCATTGGCGCCGTGCGCGATGGTGTCGCGCACTTCGTCCGTCTTCAGTTCTTTTCGGGAAATATGCTGCGGCAAAAGCTCACCTCGGCAGAAGCGTATATTTTATCACATCGCGGGACCGCCGCGAGATCCGGCAAACGCATCGGAGGCACAACAGTGCCTGCGTGGAACCCCTCCTCAGAGGCGTTGCGAATCAGCAGCGGAATGATTGCTAGACTTTGGTTACGGCCTCGGCCTGGTAGCCCTTCGGACCCTGCTTCACTTCAAATTCGACGAGCTGGCCTTCCGTCAGCGATTTGTACCCGTCCATCTGAATCGCGGAAAAATGAACGAACACGTCTTCGCCTGACTGCCTCTGAATGAAGCCATAACCTTTCGATGCGTTAAACCACTTCACCACACCCTGTTCTCGAGCCAACTTTAATGACTCCTCTTCAATTGATCTCCCGAAAGGGTGCTTGCGATTCCTGCCAGCAGCGCAAGCCGTTACATCAGCCGGAAAACACATGCTGTGGGAAGACAGCACCCATCGGCGGCGGGATTCTTGCACAAACCGAAATCGGTGTCCAGCATTTGCGCGACGCGGTAGTGTCTCAGTTTCAAGTTAGGTGCTGATTTTGGGCTTTTCGGTTGTGGCATACTGCATTCATGCCGAAGCGTCCGCGCGACCCGAACCAGCTCGCCAAGCTGACCGTGGATATTGCCACTGGCGAGCTGGATGATACCGTGAGTGAATCTAAACGGAACCCCCAAAAACGAGGACGTGCAGGCGGTCTGAAGGGTGGTAAAGCTAGAGCCGCGGCCCTTTCTAGGCGTAGGCGTAGAGCTATCGCGAAACGAGCCGCAGATGCGCGATGGAAGGGCTAGGTCAGCTCTCCCTCGTTCTCGTCTTCGTCGTTCTCCTCCTCTTCCTTTAAGGGATTGTCCAAGTATTCGGTGGATTCCGATAGTTCCGCGAGGTCTTTGTTGAAGTTGTAATCCATCGGGTCCAACTTGTCCCGGCTGGTGTTATTTTCAGTCCAAGACGTAAAGTCCATTTCCAACTGCACTACGTCGGCCAACGCGGCTTTTCTGCGAAGAGAAAATGACGCGCGAGCGACATTGGCCGGAGCAGAGAATATCGGGAACCACCTTGATCGCAATTTCGGCCCATCTTCGGTCATTACCTCTTCCATGATGGGCAGGCTGGCGCGAACCTCACGTCCCTGGGGGTCAATCAGGTACGTCTCACGGAAGCATCGTGTAATCAATCTCCGCAGTTGCTCTCGTGGCGACATTGGTATCGGACGCCATAGGCGCTCCTCAATGGCCCATTGAGCAATCCTATCCGGCGAAAGGTCCGGCCCTTCATCAGGATGCTTTTCCTTGTACTTATCGATTAGAAACTGCATTTTCCTACTGCCGCGTCTTGGTACTTTTACTGGTACGGTTGCCATACGCTCCTTTCCTAGAGCAAATTTGGTGCGATAACTTGGCCCCAGCCATCTGTCAATGCGGTCGAGCTAACAACGTTCCGAATCTTGACTAGGAATTCTCTTTGTTGGGCATAGGGAAGTTCCTGTCGATAGTGGAGTTGCCCAACAATGATGCCCGGATGAATCTTCATTCGGTTAGCGAATTGAATGATCCTGGTAGTCGGATAGAACGGACCGACTCTTTGGATAAATGATTTCAACTCTGATGTAGGGACGAGGGAATCGGCGGCTCGTTCATCGGCGAGACGTTCCGCAGTATCGGTTACCAGCCTGATGGCAATTCCTTTGGTTCCGTCGATTAACTCAGGGTCAATGGCCGCATCACCGTTCTCGACGTGCGCGATCTCGTGCATCAAGGTAAACCAGAAACCATCAATTCGGTCGTGGCGCAGCGACATAGCGATCACTGGCCCATCATCAAGCCAAAAAGACGCTCCATCGATTTTCACACCCGGAATCGGTTCGATAACCACAAACCGAATCCCGCATTCGGCAAGAATCTTGGGAACGTGTCGGGCCTCTTTGGAATAGGCCGCGAGCTTCCTCAATTTTGCTTTTGCGGACCTGACGGCTTTTTCTGAATATGGCGCTACGACCTGCGAGGCGGCCAACTGTCGCGCCCTGAAGCACCATGCTTGCTCGGAGATGTTTAGTTCCGGGATGATCGCGGTTCGTCGTGGGGCGAGTTGCAACGTGACATTCTCTAGGGAATCTTCGCCAAAGAATTTCTTGAGTGAGCTTTCCAATTCCGCCGCATTCTCGGTCTGCGGAATCCATCCTCGCTTCACCATGTCTTTGATCGGCGCGATGCTGTAGCACTTCGCCAGGACGGACACATCGGAAGTATCCCGTTCTGTGATTGACAGACGATATAGACTGTCCCAATGAAGCCACTCTTGCGGGGAATTGCCAAAGGCGGCGGCCAGCGCGACGGCCATTTCTGGGCTGACGTTGCTTTTCCCCGACACGATCAAATAAATAGTCTGACGGCTGCTTCCGGTAATCGCGGCAAGCTCTTCCTGTGTCCAGCCTCGCTGCTCCATCATTTCTCGCAAAAGCCGTCCTGGATGTTGTGGTGTCATGGTCCCCGAATCCGTACAGCGGCACGAACCCATCTTAGGAGCTAAACATACAAATGTAAAGTACTATTGTGCTTTTTCTATATTGAGGCTGAACTTTATGCTTGACAAGAAGGGATTGGTTCATTTAGATTTTGGAATATGAACCGCCTGCCACTTTCTAAGCGCGTACAGATTCTCGGACTGTTGGTCGAGGGGAACAGTCTTCGCGCCACCAGCCGACTTGCCGACGTTTCTATCAATACCGTTACCAAGTTACTTGTGGATTTGGGCGAAGCGTGCGCCGAATACCATCATCATAACGTCCGCCACGTTAAAGCGCGGCGCGTACAATGCGACGAGATATGGGCCTTTGTTGGCGTAAAGGCCAAGAACGTCAGGCCAGAGAGGATTGCGGACGGATGGGGCGATTTTTGGACGTGGACGGCGCTAGATGCCGATTCCAAGCTCTGCATCAGCTATCGAGTTGGTGGACGGGACGCGAAGACCGCTTATGAGTTTATACAGGATTTGGCATTCCGGCTCGCCAATCGCGTTCAGCTAACTACAGACGGTCATCGCGCCTACTTGATCGCAGTAGAAGATGCGTTCGGCTCTGGAGTTGATTACGCGATGCTGGTCAAGATTTACGGTTCTGACGTGGACGATGATTCGCGGTACAGCCCACCAGAAGTGCTCGAATGCAGGCCGATAGACATAACTGGCAAGCCTGACCCGAACTACATATCGACTAGCTTTGTAGAACGCCAAAACCTGACGATGCGGATGGGAATGCGCCGATTCACTGGCCTGACGAACGCCTTCTCGAAGAAGGTAGAGAACCATGCGGCAATGGTCGCCGTTCACTTCACGTTCAGCAATTTCGGTCGCATTCACAAGACGCTGAGAGTTACACCGGCGATGGCGGCGGGACTGGCCGATCACGTTTGGGCCCTAGAAGAAATCGTTCTTCTGGCAAACTGAGGCACTACCAGCGGCGCGCGGATCAGGTTTGGCTGGGGATGCCCGGTTGCCGATTCGGGCGGCTCTCATTGGCTGTGAGGGTACAGTCTTTTATCGCGTTAAGACGCTGGTGATTTGTCCGCCGGCGTCGTTCTTCGCAGGAGGCCCGCGTAGATTGCGAAAGAAACAGTGGAAACGAACATTGAGAAGAGCCAAATCCATAGTGTTCCCTTGAATGTCCCCGGGTCGGTGACGTCGAGATGGCCGCGACTCAACAACACGAAGATGAAGAACATGGCGATGGGACCGAGGGCCACACCGACGATGATCGTAAGCGGCCACGACAATCGGGCAATGGACCGTGCAGAAGAGAGAAGGACAACTGGAAGCCCCACCAGCAGCCATCCGACAAGCGAGAACGCCGCATAGACGGCGAATAACAGGAGTGCGCCCCGAATCTCGTCACCAGGCTTTCCCATATGCATTGCAAGCAAGGATCCACGGGCACGAATGGCGCTTAACAGAATGAAAAGAAAAAGAGCAGCATTGCCGCCCAGGAGGGCAATAAAAGCGTAGCCCACTCGCTTTGCGGGACCGGGGGCATCGATGGCAGCCAGAGCCGGCATTCCGCTCCCGAACAACTACCGGAAACTTCGGACGGCGGTGTCTTCGTCGGATTGTACGTCGAAAACGGTGAACAAGCGCGTGATCTGGAGGATATCGTGGACGCGCCTTGTGAGCTGCAATAATTTCAGTTCGCCACTGACGCCTTGAACTGTGGTGTAGGCGCTCACCAGTTCGCCGATGCCCGAGCTGTCGATATAATCGACGTCGGCAAGGTTCAGGAGAATTTTGCGATGACCACCTTCGATCAGCTCGCGAACCGTTTTGCGCAAGACCGCACTGCCCTCGCCCAAAACGATTTTGCCGCTGAAATCGACCACGGTGACGTCGCCGGTTCTACGACTCGTAGCCTGTAAGGATGCCAAAGGAAACCTCGATGCGCCGGTTCTATTCGGGCGGGCGCTGGCCGTTCTCGGATCCGCTGGGGAGTCGCTTTGACATGATGAGCTCCGCGCCGCCAGCCGGACGTTGGCGGACAAGCAGATCATCCATGAAGGCACGCATCAGGAAAATTCCGCGCCCGGACGTGCGCAGAAGGTTTTCTTCGGCGAGGGGGTCCGGCACTTCGGTCAGTTCAAAGCCCTTACCCTCGTCGAGCACATGCACGACCATTTTCTCCGGCTGCAGCTCGACGGTGATGTGTATTTTCTTGTGCCGGTCGTGCTGGTTGCCGTAGTTATATGCGTTGATTACGCCCTCGCGCACGGCCATACCGATCTTGTGAACGTCGTCTTCCTCGAAACCCGAGGCTTCGGCGACGCGTTTGACGATACCTTCTGCCAAGTCCACGCTTTCGAGCAAAGTCTCCAGCGTGACTTCTATGCGTTGGGCTGTGGGTGCCATTCTAAAGCCGGGGGAAAACGTTCTCCAGAACTCTTGCCTTCGCCAATCCCGAATCGAGAACGAAACGCGGGTTTATGGGTATCATAGCGGGCGCACTGGAGTCAATTGGCGGCAGGTACTGGACCGAGCGTTATAGAGGTACCGGCATACGCCAAGCGAATTGTCTGCCGTCTTCCGGTTAGCCGCCACCTGGCGTCAGAGGGATTCGGTACAGGTTGCGTCTGGTGTTCTGACGCGTGTAGGCGTATACGGACGGACCCAGACCGGAGTCGATCAGCGTTGGGATCCGCACGGCGCCTCTCATTCTTGCGAGATCTTCCGCGCGGGTGATGCCGTCTGGGGGCAACCTGGGCAGTCCTGATTCTGGGGAGACGGGCAAGGCATAGGTTCCCTGGAACCGACTTTCGTTGCGAATGTAGGCTGTCCTTCCCGAGACATCCCAACTGAACAAACAGTATCCAGAGCAAACGTTGACGACCTGCCCTCCGTCCACGGCGATCGCAATGTTTCGGGCGGTTTCGTCCCGGCCGTGAATGGGAACCGACGCGATGACCCATCGGCCGTCCGGCGATGCAGAGATCAGGTCGAGAATGGACCCAGAAAAAATCTTGTGGCGATTGCTTCCGTCGCTCTTCATCCGATAGAGGTAATTTGAATTACCTTCGCTTCCACGAAAAACGAGATCTCCATCGGGTAGGAACGAAGGAGAATCCTCGACTGTCGTAGAGCTGAGCCGCACGGGCGATAATCTCCGATTCGTGGGTGCGATCCACAGGTTCGGATGTCCATTTTCCTGCATGACAAACGCGACCTCCGTTCCATCCCGCGAAACGGAATACGCGTCCATGGCATAGCCGGGCAAGACGCGGTCGATTTTTCCACTCGCCAGATTCTTGACCCAGAGTTCGTCTCCGCGGGTCTGGCCGTTGGCCATGAGGAAATAGAGACTTTTCCCGTCCGAAGAGAAACTGACGGCCCCGCCGCTTCCTTCCGAGGAGATTTGGCGGTCGCCGTCCTTATCATGGAGCCAGACGGTGCTATCCGTTGAGCCTACCGCCGTGATCAATGAGTTGCCGTCCGGCGCGACCGCAATGCCATCCTGTGAGGTGGGGCCGAAGGTTATTTGCGCAAGCTGTCCGCCCGAGGCGCGTTCCCGCCAGATGTGAAAACCATCCGATGCGGCGTTGAGATAGACCCATTTGCCGTCCGGTGACCAAGCGCCGGCCAGGCATGGCCCCCCGGGAGGACCGACTTCCCGGCGCTGGCCACCGCGAAATGGGACAATGCTGCAAGGCAAGAACGCGCCTCGATCGTCCATCTCAACGATCAGCACCGATTTCCCATCGGGAGAAAGGTAGGAGTGATGAGCCATACTGCGGTCGCCGCGAGGTGAGTAGACGTCGCGGCTGTTTCCGCGGGCCTGATCGGTCGTCACCACCTTCATGTGCAAGCCCTCGGTCATCTCGGAGAAGACGAGCCGCTTGCCTCCATCGATCCACGTGAGCGAGGAGCAGTTGGGCAGCAGCATGTGAGGCTCGCCGCCCAGAACGGGCACCGTCCATGTGTCCCAGGGATCTTCGACACTGTAGGCGATAAGTGAGCCATCCGGGGAAAACTCCGGACTCAGCTTCTGGGTTGAGTCGTGTGTGAGTTGGACGGGTTGACCATCGGGAAGGAACTGGACATAGATCTGTCCCGCACCAATAAAAGGATCGTTTCCCCGGATGTAGGCGAGCATTCGCCCATCGGGAGAAAGAGTGGGGTAGACGACCGAATCAGTAAAAAAGGTAAGCTGCTGCCAGTCTTTCCCGGCGGAGAGTGGGGGCGAATAAGAGCGAAGGATCAAAAACCCTGCCGCGACAGCGAGCAATAGGATGAGAATCGCCGCTCCAGCGAGATAGGAGTAACGCCGGGACGCCTTCGGCTTTCCTGCCTTCACTGAAAGCTCTGGCTCAGTTTTCGCGACGGACGAACGCCTCGTTCCGGAAGAAATGTCGCGGCGGAGCCTCTGCAGATCGGCGTGCAAATCGGAGGCGTGCTGGTACCGGAGGTTGCGCTCTTTCTCCAACGCACGGTTGATAATTTGCTCGAGCGCGGGCGGCAGGTCCGGATTCAGGCGGACGGGCGAGGGAGGCTCGCGATTGAGGATGGCCTCAAAGATAACGCCCGAAGTGACGCCCCGAAATGGAAGGAGGCCGGTCGCCATTTCGTACAGCACGCCGCCGAGCGAAAACAGGTCGGTTCGCGGATCAAGATCCTCGCCACGCACTTGCTCCGGCGACATGTAGGCGACGGTGCCCACCGCCGCGCCGGGACTGGTCAGCAATTCCTCCGCCGTGGCGGTCGGCATGGCGGACATACCCCCAGCCGGACGACCAACCTTCGCCAAACCGAAATCGAGAACCTTGGCGTGTCCGCGTTTCGTGACAAAGATGTTCGCAGGCTTGATATCGCGATGAATAATGCCCTGCGAGTGAGCTGCATCGAGAGCCTCGGAAATCTCGGAGGCCAGGGAGAGCAAAGTTTCGAGATCGATGGGGCGATCGCTGATGCGGTGCTTCAGCGTGGAGCCTTCAAGGTACTCCATAGCGATGAACGCCTGGCCGTTTTCTTCGCCGACGTCATAGATCGTGCAAATATTGGGATGATTCAGAGCGGAAGCGGCTTTGGCTTCGCGCCGGAAGCGGCTCAACGCTTGCGGATCCCGGGCAACATCGTCCGGCAGGAACTTGAGAGCGACAAAACGGTCCAGCCGCGCGTCCTGGGCTTTGTAGACGATGCCCATGCCTCCGCCGCCCAACTTTTCGACGACGCGATAGTGAGAAATGGTCCGGCCAACGAGGGAAGGAACTGCGTCCATGTTGCGTCATGTTACGTACCGTTTGGAGGCAAGTCAACGCACGGGCAACCGGTTAAGGACTGCGGTGCGGAAATTGAAATGCGTTAGGCCCAGTAGGTGCGGTCGAGCGTGCGGTACTGGATGGCCTCACTCAGGTGCTTGGGCTCGATCGAAGGCGCTCCTTCGAGATCAGCGATCGTGCGCGACACCTTCAAAATCCGGTCGTGGGCCCGCGCTGAGAGCCCCAGCTTCTGGATAGCCGTTTCGAGCAGCTTTTCGCCATCGGGTGAGATGGCACAGAATTTCCGGATCAGCTTGGGCGGCATCTGGGAGTTGGCATATACCTTTTTCTCGCCGTGGTAGCGCTCGACTTGAATCTGGCGGGCCTTCAGGACACGCTCGCGGATGGCAGCCGAAGGCTCGATCTCCTCGTTGCCCCTCAGTTCTTTGTATTTCACGGCGGGAACTTCGATATGGATGTCGATGCGGTCGAGCAGCGGCCCTGAAATTTTCGAGACGTACCGCTGGATCTGCGCGGGCGAGCAGTGGCAGTCGCGCGTGGGATCGCCAAAAAACCCGCAGGGGCACGGGTTCATCGCGGCGGCCAGCATGAAGCGCGCCGGAAAACTGATGGAAAGGGCTGCGCGTGCAATGGTGACGCAGCCGTCCTCGAGCGGCTGGCGCATCACTTCCAACACATTGCGCTGAAATTCGGGCAGCTCGTCGAGGAAGAGTACGCCATTGTGGCCGAGAGAAACTTCGCCCGGGCGCGGAACGGCGCCCCCACCGATCAAGCCCGCGTCGCTGATCGTATGGTGCGGAGAACGAAAGGGGCGCGTGCCAACCAGGCCGCGGGCATCGTCGAGCAATCCGGCTACGCTGTGGATCCGCGTGGTCTCGATGGCTTCTTCGAGCGACATGGGCGGCAGAATCGTGGGAATGCGTTTGGCGAGCATGGTCTTGCCCGCGCCGGGAGGGCCGATCAGGAGAATGTTGTGGCCGCCGGAGCAGGCCACTTCCAGAGCGCGCTTTGCCGACATCTGCCCGCGCACGTCGCGGAGGTCAACCGGGTACTGGCTGGCCTCGGCGAGCATCTGGGGCGTGTTCACGGCAACGGGCTGGAACGATTCGGGCGCATTGACCAAGTCTGCCGCTTGCGGCAGGGACTTAACCCCAAACACGCGGATCCCTTCCACCACTGCGGCCTCGCGCACATTTGCTTCCGGGACAACCACGTTCTGAATGCCCCGCTCCCGCGCCGCCAAGGCCGCCGAAAGCGCGCCGCGAACGGAGCGCACGCTGCCGTCGAGCGAAAGCTCGCCGATGAAGACGTACGAATCGAGCACCTTCCCAAAGAACGTTCCCTGACATCCGAGCAAGCCAAGCGCCATAGGCAGATCGAAGGCGGAGCCTTCCTTGCGAATGTCGGCGGGAGCAAGGTTAACGGTGACGGCTTGCGTCGACGGGAAATCGAAGCCGCAATTCCGCAGAGCCGACTTGATGCGCTCACGGCTCTCCTTCACAGCGATATCCGGAAGCCCGACCACGGTGAAGTTTCCCTGGAAGGCCGGGCTGACGTCGACTTCGACCTCGACCAGATACGCGTCGATTCCGAACACGGCCGCGCTGAATGTTTTGAATAGCATGGCGCCTGCAAGTTGGAGGCGGCAAGCCTATCTCAAAACGCTACTTTACGCTAGCGGCAGTAGTTTTCTTTAGTCGTGCCGCGCGCAGAACCGCGGTGATTGCACGCGAGGAGATTTCTCAACTGTGATGAAACCGCGCGTTAAGACACCGGATTATCCGTCCGGCGAAATAACCAGTCCCGCTTTACTCTTAGCGCCTGCCGCCGTATCCTTAGCCGCTAGCTTCGCTAGATTGACCACAGCGGCGGTCCCGGCCGCGGAGGCACAGATGGCGCTGATCGTCGTCCTCATCATCGTGGCGCTGCTGATCATTTTCGTGATCGGCATGTACAACGGTCTGGTTCGGCTGAAGGTGCAGTGCGATAACGCGTGGGCCGACATCGACGTGCAGCTAAAGCGCCGCTACGACCTGATTCCGAACCTGGTTGAAACTGTGAAAGGCTATGCAGCGCACGAAAAAACGACCCTCGAGGGCGTTGTGGCCGCGCGGAACCAGGCCATGACGGCCGAAGGCCCGGCCGCTAAGGCGCAGGCCGAAGGCATGCTCACCGCCGCGCTGCGCCAGGTGTTTGCGCTGGCCGAAGCCTATCCGCAATTGCGCGCGGTCGAGAGCTTCAACCAGCTTCAGCAGACATTGAACTCGCTCGAAGACAACATCCAGAACGCGCGCCGCTATTACAACGCGGTCGTGCGAGACTTCAACACCAAGATCGCTCAATTTCCGACCAATATTCTCGCGGGCATGTTCAATTTCAAGTCTCGCGAGTTCTTCGAGATCACCGCGCCGGCCGAACGCGAAGTGCCGAAGGTCAGCTTCGGCGGCGCAGCGAGCTGAGCGCGGCATGCGGATATCGCGGCTGCTGCTCCGCGTCTGCGTAGTTGTTCTATGTGTGGCCGCGCCCGCGGCTGCCCGCCAGATTGTCATCAAGAGTTTCGACGAGGAAGTGGTTGTTCACCGGGATGCCTCGATCGACGTCACCGAAAGGATCGAGGCCCAATTCATCGGCACCGGCTGGCAC
Organism: Candidatus Acidiferrales bacterium; assembly: GCA_035307985.1. GTDB lineage: Bacteria > Acidobacteriota > Terriglobia > Acidiferrales > UBA7541 > Palsa-295. The sequence goes on along the minus strand of DATGHM010000013.1, from coordinate 19,780 downwards.
GGCATCTATCGCGCGATCCCCATCCAATACCCAGGGCCTGGGAGCTTCAATTACACGCTCTTTGTCGCGAACGTGAGTGCCCGCGACAACGACGAAAACCCCCTAAAGCTCGATCAGAGTCACGAAGGAGGCTACCTCAAGCTCAAGATCTATGTTCCCGATGCAGACAATTCGACGCGGACAGTCCTCCTTCGGTATCAAGTCCTTGACGCTCTGCGTTTCTTCAGCGATCACGACGAACTGTACTGGAACGTGACCGGCGAGCAATGGGAGGCAACGATTGAATCCGCTAGCGCGCGCATCCAGCTCCCCGAAGGCGCGGCGGGAGTGCGAGCGACGGCCTACACGGGCGCTTTCATGTCGCGCACGCAGGATGCAAATGTCTCGGTCAACAACAACGTCGTGCAGATCTACGCCACACACCCGCTGGGGTATCACCAGGGCCTGACGGCCGTGGTGGGCTTCGACACGGGGTTGGTTCACGAGCCCGGCATCGGCGAGAAGATCGGGCTTTTTTTGCGCAGCAACTGGCCGCTGCTCGTGTTTCCGATCCTGACTTCCTTCGCGATGTTCTGGCTTTGGTGGACGCGCGGCCGCGATCCCGAACGCGATGCCATCACCGTGCAATACGATCCTCCCGACAACCTCACGCCTGCCGAATGCGGAACGCTGGTGGACGACGAGGTCGACATGCGTGACATCACTGCCACGATCGTCGATCTTGCCGTGAAGGGCTATCTCACAATCGAACAAAAGGACAGCAGCGGGCTGCTCGGGCTAACACATCACCGGGACTACGCGTTTCATCTGAAAAAACAGCCCGCGCAGTGGCAAGACGCGCGCCCGCATGAGCAGGAAATGCTGTCCGCGCTGTTCGACGGCGGCGCGAGTCCCGACGTCAGCCTCGCCGATCTGCAAAATCACTTTTATACGCACCTGCCCCCGATTCGCGATCGTGTCTTCGATGCGCTGGTGGGCGACGGCTACTATCTTCATCGTCCCGATACGGTTCGCCAGGGATACATCGGCGGCGGGCTCGTTATTGGATTCATGCTCATCTTCGTTGGAAACTGGTGGGCTAAGCAGTCCGGAATGTCCAGTCTGACATGGACTCTGGCGGGGATTTTGTCGGGTGGAATTATCTGCACATTCGGGTGGTTCATGCCGGCGCGGACAGCCGCCGGCGCACGCACGTTCGCGAAAGTCCTGGGCTTCGAGGATTTCCTTGGCCGCGTCGAAAGCGATCGCATCAAACGCCTCGAAAACGCGCCGGAGACATTCGAAAAGTATCTCCCCTACGCGATGGCCTTGCGTTGCGAGAAAAAATGGGTGCAGGCGTTTTCGGGAATCGCCATGCAACCGCCGCAGTGGTACCAGGGACCCGTGTACGCCGGCGGCTTTCAGCCGCTCTTCCTCGTCACCGACCTGAACATGATGGCCAGCCAGGCCGGAAGCGTTATGGCCTCCTCGCCCCGCAGTTCCGGCGGCTCAGGATTCGGAGGTGGTGGCGGCGCGGGCGGCGGATTCGGCGGAGGAGGCGGAGGCGGCTTTTAGAACCTGAATCAGAGCTGCCAAGACTCTGAGTTCGACTGGCGATTCCGGGCCCACTTTTTCCGAGGTTGTTAGAATCGTTCAATTCGGGTTTCGCGTCGACGGCCTCGCGTCGGCTGGCTTGCGTTCCCGGGTTTCCTCTTCTACCAACCAGCGCCGCAGTTGCAGGATGTCGTTCGCGCGAACGATGCCGATCGGTTTCGGGCTTTGGCGGGATTCAACCACGATTACATTTTCGACATTTTGCAGCAGCATTTGCCGGTTCACCCGGTCAACCAACTCGCCCGGATAAGCGCGGACATAATCCTGCCGGGCCAGTTCCCGCATGGTGAAATGGTGGTCTTGCGTGTCGACCTTCAGCAGGTCATGAGGCTCGACGATGCCCAAGAGCGATCCGTCTTTTTCGACGACCGGCAACAATTCCACGTTCTCGGGCGCAGCCTTCTGCAGAATCGTACGCAGTTCCACGTCGGCCTGAATTACCGAAAATTGCTTGCGCATAACTTCGTCAATTCGCGCTCGCATCAGGACTGGAACGGAGTAATCCTGGAGCACAATCAGGCCTCGCTTTACGAGCTTTCCGGTCATGATGGAATCCCGGCTGAATAGACGAACAAACCCGTCGGAAATCATCACGCAAACGATGAGCGGGAGCAGCGAATTCGGGTTGTGACTGAGCTCGAATAGGAAGACGATGCTAGTGAATGGAGCGCGCGCAATACCTCCGAACATTCCCGCCATTGCCACTAACGCGTAAAAGGCCGGATTGCTGACCACATGAGGAAGGAAATGCTGGCAGGCCAGGGCGTAAGCCCCGCCGATGCCGCCTCCCACGATCAGGGAGGGAGCAAAAACACCGCCGGTGGTCCCTGAGCCAAGCGAAATCACGAGCGCCCAAAACTTGGCTATAGAAACCCCCACCAAGTCTGACGGCGACAGCCGATTGTTCAGGATGTCGCGGATGGTGTCGTACCCTGTGCCGAAAACCTGCGGATAAAAGTATCCGATCACACCCAGCAGGGCGGCGCCGATGGCTGGCGACCATATAAGCGCGCGCTTGATCGGCAGATGATCAAAGAAATCTTCGATCCAGAAAAGCGCGCGGATCATCGCGATGCCAACAACCCCCATGAGAATGCCCATCACTCCAAAAAGCCACAGTTCGTTAATCCCGGTAATCTTATACGCTGCCGTAGGAAACAACGGCGCCCATCCGACAAACTCAATGCGAACTCCAGTGGCGACCGCGGCGGCGAGGGACACCGGAATGAAAGAGCGAGCTCGAAACTCAAATAGCAACAGTTCCACCGCCACCAGAATTCCCGCCAGTGGCGCCGTAAACGTCGCCGCCATTCCAGCGGCCGCGCCTGCGGCGAGCAGAACTCGCCGGTAGTAAGGGGTGAGACCCACCGCTTGGCCGAAAAGCGATCCAAACGCAGCGCCCGTCTGAATGATGGGGCCTTCGGCCCCGAACGGACCCCCCGTCCCAATGGCAAGAGCCGTCGCTAGCGGCTTCAGAAAAGCCACGCGAAGGCGCATCCTGCTGTGGCTGAACAACACGGCCTCCATCGCCTCTGGAATGCCGTGGCCCTTGAGAGTGGGTTCCCAGTAGTAAACCATCGCACCCACGAGCAGTCCGCCGAGCGTTGGGATCAGTATTACCCATAGTCCGAGATGATTGTGCGCCGGGCTGGTGATCGCAAACGAGAACCGTCCGTAGAAGCAGAGGTTCGTGAAGAAGTAAATGAGCTCGAGGAGGCCTTCCGCAACGAGACCCCCAATCAGGCCAATCAGCAGCGCGTAACCGGAGATCTTAATGACCTCGGGCTCAAGGGCTATGCCGAAGTTGCCCTTTGGAGGCAGCTTTGATTGTTGTCCGGCTTCAATTTCGGGTGGCGGAGAATCAGCCATATCTGTCACTTCCTAGAGCATCGCCATTCGGCACCACAAAAGGTGGACGTTGTTGGCACGAGCCGGACCGAACGCACGCGTGTGCCGCACCTTAGCACAAGCGCCGTCAGACAGTTTCATCAGCATTCAGTACTTCCTCGCCGCGAGTCTTCAATGCCTCCAAGATGTCTGTCTTCGTAACGATGCCTTCCAACTTGCCGCTCGCGGAGGTCACCAGAAGCATGGGCTGAGCACGCTCGGCCACCAGCAACCGCAGGGCTTCCATAACATCGCAATCGGGGAGAACCCGGATGACTTTGCGGTCTGTGATCTCCGACACGGTAGTCTTCGCCCACCGCTCTGCGTCGATGCGGGCAAGCGACCATGAAGGGAATGTCCCGATGACACTGTGATCCTCCAGGACGGGGAAAGCGGTGTGACGGTAGTGAGGTGAGATAACCTCTGCAAATTCGCGCAAGCTCAGAGAAGCCTGTACTGAAATCACCTGTCGTTGCATGATTTCGCTGACCTCAATGTGCCTGAGGTCATGTACCCTGACGCCTTCGTGCAAGCGCTGCTCGCCCGAAACGGAAGCATCGCCGGAAATTGCATAGGCCACAGCAGATCCCACCAGGGCCGGTATGATGAAAGCATGGCCACCCGTCGCCTCGGCGACAAAAGTGACGGCAGCAAGAGGAGTCTTATAACCGGCGGCAATGAATGAGGCCATGCCAACCGCCGCATAGAGCTCGAGTGAAGAACTGTGAACCGCAGATTGGCCAAAGGCGATCCCGAAAGCCCCGCCCGTAAGGAACAGCGGTACGAACATGGCGCTTACTCCGCCAGTGGCCAGTGTGAAGATCGTTGCACACAACTTGAGTATCCCGAAAACAATAAGTTCGAAGGGCCCGTGTTGGACGTCTAGAATCAAGCCAACCGCTTCGTAGTTCGGGCCCAGGGGCACGAGTGAGTCCTTGTAAATGAGAACAAAGACGAGCCCGCACAAACCGGTAAGCAAGCCGCCGACCGCAAGTTTCATCCAGTGCGGCAAGGCCCATTTCACCACAAAGTCTCGGGCACGCCGGAAGGTAATTGCAAACGCCATCGCAATGAGGCCGATCAACAGTCCCAGCAACGCGCACCAAATGAGGTCCCGCCCCCTAAATGACGTAGCGCTGCTAAAGTCAAAAAGGGGCTTGGCCCCGAGAAAAGAAGCAAGCGTGACGTATGACACCACAGACGCGAGCAAGGAGGGCAGCAACGCTTCATGCGCGAGGTCGTCTTTATACGGCATTTCCAGCGCGAAAACCAAGCCGGTCAGCGGTGCGCGAAACACCGCCGCCATCCCCGCCGCCGCGCCGCAGATGAGCATGATGCGTCGGTCGCGTGGCTCCAGATTGAAACGTTTCATCCTGCCCCACAGCCAGGAGCCGATTGCACCACCGCCATAAATACTAGGCCCTTCCAGAGCGGCGCTCCCGCCGAATCCAACGGTGGTGATGGCCGCGAGAAGCTTCGGAAAAAACGGCCGCAAATCGATATCTCCCTGATGGATGTGGTAGGAACGAATAATCTCTTCCGTAGAATGCTCGTCAGGATCGGGGGTCAGAAACTGCATGATGAGCCCCGTCGCCACAAATCCCAGCACTACTGCTGGCACTATGGCCCAATGGTGATGAAGGTAGTAGCCTAACGCGGCCGGCCACAGCTCTCCGAGAATAATCACGGCGATGCCCGTGACCACCAGACCCGTCGTAACGCCGATGATAGGAGCGATCAGCAGCCACTGGTGCAGATTGCGCGAGTAGGTCGCACCGAGGTCCTCGTGGACGAGTGGCAAATACTTCCGAAGCATCGGGTACTTCGAGGCCCATGTCGTCTTCTTCGGCATTTTGTGTCTTGATCGCCTCCCGCCTGAAACAAGCTGCCTTTAGGACCTGGTCTTGCGATTACGGCGCCGTCGCCCTGCCGCAGACTGTCGACCGACGGCGCCGGCCCGTTTGATCACAGCTTGCAGCGCCTTCAGCAGCCTGGGGCCTGTTGTCTGCAGTTCGCTGCGGTGCAATTCGGAAAGCCGCTCCAGTAGCCTCTCGCCACGTTTGGTCAAGCTCAAAAGAACCTCGCGTTTATCCGCTCCGCTTCGCGAGCGGCGAATGAGATTCTTCTCCTGTAGCCGGTCGCTGAGTTCCACCGCGCTATGATGCTGGATCTGAAGCCGTTCCGCCAAAAATCCCACGGTCGCCTTTGTTCCGGACGCCGCGGATTTGATCACCAGCAGCGCCTGGTGTTGGTGGGGCTCGATGCCCGCTTCACGCGCGGCGTGCTCGCTGAAGGTGAGGAAACGCCGAATTTCGTGACGAAATTCCTCGAGGGCCTGATACTGAATCTTGCCTTCCGCTTGTTCCAATGCCAATGCCATCTGTTCTGTGATTTAATTATATCGTAATGCGATATATGTGCGGATGCAATTCCCAGGCAACGATGCTCATGCTGTTTTCATCACACTATTAAAGGGGGGGATCCCAAACAATGGGTGAAACTCGACATTTTGCAGGCAGGCTTATCGCTCTGATTGAATCCGACGCAGCCGATCTAACGCAGCGCACGGTCGAAGCGCTGCAGACCAGCCCTCATACTCCCTCGTACCGCCATCTTGTTTCCCGCGACCTCTATGCCAAGGCGTACGACGTTTACCATCAGTTTGGACGCTGGCTCCTCGAGAATACCGACGGCGCCATTCAGACTCGCTACCACGATCTCGGAGCGCAACGTTTCAATGAAAAGATCCCGGTCAGCGAGGTCCTTTGGGCGCTCGTATTGACGAAAAACCACCTGCGCGGCCATCTCTCCAGTTGGGCTCTGGCGGACTCGGCAGTCGAGCTCTACCGCCAACAGGAATTGGATCGCCTGGTGAGCCAGTTCTTCGATCGCGCCATGTGCTATACCGTCGAGGGCTATGAGCATGCGCGGAATACGAACGCGGAAGACATAGAGGCGCAACCGGAACGATTCCACAACGCTGTGTGGTGAGTCTTCGCTCGTCGAAGCTGCGCCGTTGGCCTAAAGTTCTCACAGACGCGCAGCCTACCCGTAGAGAAACTTGGCAAATACACGCGCAGTGCGGGAGCGAATCGCTCGCTCCGAGGTGTAAGCTGGCTGCGCTCGAAGATGCCGAACCTGAGCGATCCGCGCGAATATCCGGAACGGCCCATCGTGGGAGTCGGTGGAGTCGTGATCGCGGACAGGCGCGCGCTTCTGATCAAACGCGGCCATCCCCCGCTTCAGGGCGAATGGTCGATTCCCGGCGGAACTCTCGAAGTCGGCGAGACCTTGCTGGAGGGCGTGGAGCGCGAACTCGTCGAAGAGACCGGGATCCGCGTCCGCGTTGTCGCTCTAATCGAGGTATTCGAGCGCGTTTTCCGGGACGATGACGGAAGAGCGAAATATCATTTCGTCATTCTGGATTACCTGTGCGAAGCCATTGATGGTGAGGCTCGCGCCGGAAGCGATGTGACGGACGTTGCGTGGGCTTCAGAAGACGATCTAGAGCGCTTCTCTCTGACTCCGACGGCCACTCGAGTGATTCGTCGCGCCTTCGAGATGGCCCGCCTCCCCAGCAATGCTTAGGATTCCAGGCATGCCGATTCGCCCCGATCAGAACACCTCGAAAGGATTCGCCCCCCGCATGCGGTCTCTCGACTAGCGCTTGCCCCGATTCCTGCGATTGTTGACGAATTGCTCGATGAGGAGGCGGCTCAGACGCGCCGGGTCGTGCCGCACCAGGCCCTCATGTTGCAGCAGGTCAGCCGTCACACACTTCAGTTCCATGCGATCGAGTTCGGCGTAGGAAGGCGCAACGGGCTCGGCATTTTGTTCGCCGTACCGGCGCAGCAAGTTGCGACCCACATGTGCCCGGTTGATCACGACGGAATCGAACACCTTCCGGCGGGTGTGCTCGTAAATCGCGGAGATGTGATCGGCCACGGAATAGTGCTGCGTCTCTCCGGGCTGAGTCATCAGATTGGCGATGTAGACGCAGGTGCCGCGCGAACGGGCGATCGCGTCCACCACGCCGTGGATCAGAAGATTGGGGATGATGCTCGTGTACAGCGAACCGGGCCCAACCAGGATCAGATCAGCCTGTCGGATTGCCCGAAGCGTTTCCGGGTGGGGACGCGCGCGCCGCGGTACCAGCCGAACCCGCTCGATTCGCTTGCGGGATTTCGAAATCCGCGTCTCACCGGCGATGATGGCGCCGTCCTCGAGCTGGGCTTCGAGCGTCACGTTTTGCTCGGTCGAAGGAAAAATCCGACCGCGCACCGCCAGCACTTCGGATGAGACGCGGACGGCGTCGGAAAAATCGCCGGTTACGCTCGTGAGGGCGGTCAGGAAGAGGTTCCCGAAGCTATGCCCGCCCAGGCCGCCGTTCCCGGGGAAGCGGTACTTGAACAGCTGCGTCAGCAGGCGCTCATCATTCGAGAGCGCCACCATGCAGTTGCGAATGTCCCCGGGGGGGAGAACGCGATATTCCCGGCGCAAACGCCCCGAACTCCCACCGTCGTCAGTGACCGTGACGACCGCCGCAAGGTCCGCGATGGGCCGGGGTCTCGTTCCTGGCCGGCGCGACGCAACGTATTCCTTCAAGCCGCGCAGGAGTGTGGACAGTCCCGTCCCGCCTCCGAGAGCCACGATGCGTGCAGGTTGGAACCGTTCTTGTACCTTACTTCTCACAAGGGGGAGCGGGGATTAGGCGCTGGAGCCATCTCTCTCCGGATACAACAATTCGGTGAAGCGGGGGTCTTCCTGCAAGAACGAGAAATCCTCGTCGTTTCGGGCGTGATAGCGATTCTCAGGCCGCAATTGGATGGCGAGCTTCAGCTTTTCGAGAGCAGCGTCCGCTTCGCCAGTCAGGCAGTCGAGCGCAGCCATGGCATACACGATGTGGTCGGCCTTGGGCGCCCCTTTGAGGGCTCGATCGAAGTGCTCACGCGCTTCGTCCCAGCGCCCCAGATTCATGAGGGCAACGCCATGCGTATAGTGGTCTTCCGCCGACTTCACGGGCGCCAGCGAGGGCCGCAAAATCCGTTGTTCGCAAATGCGAAGGTGGGTGTGGGCGCGGTCAATTAGCTCCCTGGTGGGACCTTCCAGGACTTTCTCGAACAAAGGTTTGGCCTTATGGAACTTCTGCTGCTGAAACTGCTTCAGGGCCTCTTCGTAGGCCTTCAGCTGTTGCTGGCGCGCAGGGGCCAGAGGGTCGGGCGGCGCGACGGCCTTCTTCTTCGATAAAGTCTGTGTTTTTAGCAACTTGTGGCTACTCCGGGAAGCACTGGTGGCGCGAACCGCACGACGTTTCACGAGTACACTCTCGAACACATGCAAGGAACATAGCAAAACCGTAAAATTGCGTCAATCGAGATCAGGTCCTCCGCCGCCGGGAAGTGCGCTTGCAAGGGGAATCCTGCCCGCACTTGTTCGCGTAAGTCATTTATTTACAGAGTGTTACTATGAAAGCGAACACTTTCGCTTCTTGTGCGGCTTCTCATTGGGAGGCTTCGTTCAAGACTCGCGCCTTCAATTTTGCCCGGCCCTGTTCGATCCGCACCGTAAACTCCACCTGTCGGGCGCCCTTTCCTTGCAGCTCGCGGGTCTTTTGCTCTACAAAACGCGCGAAATCCTGAAAGCTCGGCGCACCGGCTTTGTCGCCGGCTTCGTCGCGCGCGCGGAGGAGTTTCTGGTAAAGGTCCTCGATATCAAGGCCAGCTTCGAATTTGCGGCCGGTCTTCGAATCAGGACGCGACGACTTGCGGCTCGTGCCAGCTTGCGAAGCGGCATCCCGACCTTCTCCGTGCGGTGCCTCGGACGCGTTCCGTTCGTGAGCTGCGCGCTCGCGCTCGGCCGCAATCGCCTTTGCCGCGGCACCGAAATGATGCTGCTGCGCGCCGGTTTCCTTTTGGGCGATCTTCTTGCGCCACATGTCCTGGTACTTGGCGTACGTCTGCGCCAGGTTGTTGTAGCGGAAGCGCTGCCCGTAGTTGAGGTCACCGATGCGCTCCGAGTGTCGCCTCATTAGGTTTTCGAGACGCCATTGTGTGTCCGCAGGAGGCCGTTTGCGTCCTCCACCGAAGTATTGCTCGTATTCGATCTTCAGTGTGCGGATGTCACGTTCGATCTGGCTCAAATCATCGTCGATGGATGCCATGGATAGGGAATCGAACAGGCCGCGGCGCGGTCCGCCTCCGGAAAAGGGAACGTGTGATCAGACTAGGCCGGAGGCGAAGGGAGGTCAATTCGAGTTTGATGGCGGTTGTCGCAACATCCAACAACACAAAGAAGTGCAGCAGTGTGGAGCGCTTTGAGCCAGTAAGGCCTCGGCTCGGCGTGAACGGCACGGACGCGCGGCTCTCGATCTAAGAAGAGCCGCGCTCCAAGTCTAAGAAACTGGGTGCCGGACTCAACCAGTTAGGCCATGGCGGCACGCCCTCGAAACGTGATGCTGCCCGATCCGTGATCCATACGAAGGTTCGTACTCACGGGACTGGGCCCGAGCGAGCGCTGGTCCAGTCGGTTGAGATCCTCTGCCCTGTCTGAATGAGCAGTTGCTAGACCGTTTCCTCCCCTCGCCGGCTCCAGCAGGCCAGCCGCTCGGCGGGCAAGGTCGGTTCGGTTCTCGACCCCGAACTTGCTTAGAAGAGACGAGATGTGGAACTTCACGGTCCGAACGGTGATGTTCAGTTTTGAGGCGATCTCTTTGTTCGCCCGATTGCATAGGACCGAATGCAGGACCTCTCGCTGGCGGGGGCTCAAAGCCGCCGGCGAAGCGACTGCCCGGCCCTCGTCGAGGAGTTCCTTAGCCCTGGTTACGATTTCTCCCATGACCTTCTTTTCCGCCGGCACCATAACCACGAAATCATCTGGACTGAATCCTCGAACCAGACATTGCATCGCAAATAGGCTTGCCACACGATCGAGACTGTATTCCGGTTCATTCGGGGAACCAGCGCGAAAGTGGGCTACACCCGTACTCTTCTCACAGAAAACAAAGAGATTGGATCGATCCGCAAGGTCTTTGGTTTGCTCTTTTCCCTCCCGCACCTCTTTAGAAAAGACGCGCACTCTTTTCAATGTAGGCCTCGTGTCTGCTTCTCTGGAGAACCCCCGGGGAAGCTTTCTGGTTTTAACTGCTTGGAACGGCTCAGAGTACGTGGCGAGTGCTGGGATAGCCGCGCTCAGAACGAGGAAACAAGCCGTCTGCTGGGGGGTGGGGTCCCAGCCGGTTTCGGGTGGCAGGTAAAGTGCCAAACTTTGACAGTTCTAGAACTAGCTCAAACTTGAGGTGATACCCTATTTTTTGTATACAGCGCATACCCGACCGCGGGTAGAAAATTCCCTGTACGGTAAGAATTTTCATCCCTCAGACGCGAAAATGGCCACTCGGGAACTCGCCGACGGGTCGCTTCCTGGAATCGAGCCCAACCCTCCCGTCCTGTCTTTTGCGCGAATCTTTTTGCGTCAGAAATCTGCGGTTCGACAGCATAATCGCGCAGACGAAAGTTTCAAGGACATGCATGACTCAGCGATGGTTTTTTCTTTTGTGTTTTTTGTTGTTCGGGCTGGCACTTTGCATCGGCGGTCAGGCGCAGGGTCCGTCTGCAGCGCGCACCGACGCGAAGAAGGGTTTCGCTCCGCCAGCTCATTTGACCGCTGAGCAGGACCGCGAACGAATGCTGGAGCTGCTGCATATCAAGTCGCTGCGCCCGGGCCCTTCAGGGAATTTGACTGCGCCGAACGCCGCGAATTACGACCAAGCGAAGGCGGGTCCTTTCGGAAAGGTGCCGGATCCACTTGTGCTGAACGATGGCGAGCGCCTCACCTCCGCGAGAATGTGGTGGCAGCGGGGCCGCCCGCAGATCGTCGAGGAATTTAATCGCGAAATTTACGGATTTGCGCCAAAACATATGCCAACAGTGCGTTGGCGAGTGATCAGCGCGAAGAAAGAAATGAATGGCGATGTGCCGGTCATCACGAAGAGGCTGGCCGGCCGCGTGGACAATTCGTCGTACCCGGCGGTGGAAGTCAATATTCAGCTCACACTGGCGACGCCAGCCAGGACGAGCCGCCGCGTTCCGGTGATCATGGAACTCGACTTCAGCCCGGAATTCATGGCCGAACTCGCGAAGCGCTTTCCTCAATTTCGTCCGCCGACCGCAGCAGGGCCTTCGTGGCAGCAGCAAGTACTCGCGAAAGGATGGGGCTACGCCAGCTACATCCCGACGAGCGTCCAGGCGGACAACGGCGCCGGATTAACGGAAGGAATTATCGGGCTCGTGGACAAGGGACGGCCGCGCAAACTGGATGATTGGGGCGCACTGCGCGCGTGGGCCTGGGGCGCAAGCCGCGCGCTCGATTATTTTCAATCGGACAAAGGTGTGGACGCGAAGTACGTCGGCATCGCGGGACACTCCCGCTACGGCAAAGCGGCGCTCGTGGCGATGGCGTACGATCCTCGCTTTGCGATCGGATACATCAGCTCGTCGGGAGAGTCCGGGGCCAAACTCTACCGTCACATTTTCGGCGAGCAGGTAGAGAACGTCGCAGGCGCCAACGAATATCACTGGATGGCCGGAAACTTTTTGAAGTACGCGGGTCCGCTCACGACGAACGATCTTCCCGTCGATGCGAACGAGTTGATAGCGCTATGCGCGCCGCGGCCCGTCTTCATTAGCGGCGGCGCGACGCAGGGAGACGGCTGGGTGGATGCGAAAGGAATGTTTCTGGCTGCGGTGGGTGCTGGACCGGTGTACCGGCTACTGGGCGCGAAAGATTTAGGAACGACGGAATTTCCCCCGATTGGAACTGCGCTGATGGATAGCGACATCGCGTTTCGCCAGCATCACGACGGGCATTCGCCAGCGCCGAATTGGCCCTATTTCCTCAAATTTGCCAGCCGCTATTTTCGATAGGCAAACGTCGGGTTAGGCGTCAGAAAGACGAATCAGGAAGCGAATGCTGTTTACCGTAGTGAGTAAAATTGGGGGTTGGACCCGGCTAATCCAGCAGAAAACTGCGGGCAAAGCGACGTGCTAGGACCCCGCTCTGACAGTATCCCCAAGTTGGGAGCGCCAGGCGGGCAGGGCGAAGCCGAACGTGGTGGTGAAGCGCGCGTTCGAGAGGACAGAATACGCGGGGCGGCGGGCCGGGGTCGGGTAGTCGGCTGTGGTGATGGGGATGATACGTTTGGCGATGAACGGCCGGCCAGCCGTTGCGGCAGCGACCCAAGACAAACCGGCGGGTGATGTGGCCGGCGAGGCGGACAAGCCTCTCACCGTCTCGAGAATGGCGACGGCAAATTCGTACCAGGTGGTTTGGCCCGCGGCGGTCAAATGGTAGGTGCCAGCGTATTGCTCCAGGACGTCGGAAGGGCCGGGATTATCCCGAGAGAAGATAGACTCCACAAGACGGGCGGTGGCCAGGGCAATCGTGCGCGCGGAAGTGGGCGCGCCGAACTGATCGTGGACGATGCGGAGTTCTTCGCGCGTGGAGGCGAGGCGCAGAATCGTCAGCAGAAAATTCTTCCCGGACGTGGCGTAGACCCAGGCGGTGCGAAGGATCAAGTGCGGGACACCGGCGGCACGAACAGCTTCTTCACCCGCAAGCTTAGTGCGGCCGTAGGCGCTGAGCGGGTTGGTGGGGTCATCCTCGGTGTAGGGCGAGCGCTTCGCGCCGTCGAAAACATAGTCGGTGCTGTAGTGGATGAGGAAGGCGCCGAGTTTTTTTGCTTCCTCCGAGATAACGAAGGGAGCGTCGGCGTTGATGGCGCGCGCGAGCGCTTCTTCTTTTTCGGCCTGGTCAACGGCTGTGTAAGCGGCGGCGTTGACGATGATGTTCGGGCGAAGCTCGCCGATGACGCGGCGAATTTCGCCCGGGCGCGCAAGATCGAGTTCGCTGCGGCCGAGAACCGTCAGTTCACCAATCGGTGGGAGAAGGCGAGCGAGTTCCGAGCCGACCTGTCCGTTTTTTCCGATGAGCAGGATGCGCGGCATCATTTCGCTTGGAAACGTGGGAGAAGGTCGCGAGGAACGTCGGCGAGCGCCGAAAGCTTTGAGTCTTTTTCAGAAACGAGCGGAGCGGCAATGCCCCAATCGATGTTCAGGACGGTATCCTTCCAGAGAACGCCGTGCTCGTCGGCGCGATCGTAGAAGTCGCTGCACTTGTACAGGAACTGGACGGATTGGGTGAGGGCGAGGAAGCCGTGAGCGAAGCCGGCGGGAATATAGATCATGTTGTGCGTTTCAGCGGACAGAACAACGCTCGCCCATTTGCCGAACGTTGGCGAGCCGATACGAATGTCGATGGCAACGTCGAGAGCCTCTCCTTCGACTACGCGGCACAGTTTGGCCTGCGCGTGATGAAGCTGGTAATGAAGACCGCGAAGCGTGCCCTTCGTTGAGCGCGAGTGGTTGTCCTGGACGAACTGGTCGGTAATGCCCAGGGAGCGAAACCTCTCCTGATGGTAGGTCTCGATGAAGAAGCCGCGCGCGTCCTGCAAGACAGCAGGGCGCAACTCGCAGACGCCGGGAAGTGAAGTTTCAATACGCTGCATACTCTCTTGGCGTAGCACGAGGTGGGCGGGTCTGAGACCCGCCCCTACAACCGAATGGCCGACGATAATTATGCCTCAGCAGTTGAGATGATCGGAGAAAAATGCCAGTTCTGTGCTGCGGTGGGCGCGGCAGAGGACAGTCAAGTGGGAATGCGGGTATCATGCGTCGCCGGTGGGACAATCGCGGGCGCTTAATGACCGGCTAGTCACACGCCCGAAGCGGTAGTGGGAGCAGACATCCAAACGACCTGCGCGGCGGCCTCCTAGTTACCCAGAACGAAATTCACGGTGACGTAGGTTTCGACCTCGACGGGTCGGCCGTTCAGCAGGGTCGGGCGATACCGCCATTGGCGCACGGCGGCCACGGCGGCGCGCGCGAGAATCGGACTCCCACTCAATACTTCCAGGCTCTGGATTGAGCCGTCGGTGGCGATGATGGCACGCAGTCGGACAGTGCCCGACAGGTGTATGGCCCGGGCGATCTGTGGATAAAGCGGGTCGACCCTGTAAATGAGAGCGCCCGCCATCACACCTTCGCTCTTGAGCACCGGCTTGCGAGACACAGCTGGCGGGGGCGGTTGAATGCGCAGACCGTTGTCGCTGCCCCCCGGGGTCCAAACGCCGGCTGGTCCTGCGCCGTTGTCAGGCCCGAAATCGCCGATTACAGGTGGGACGTCGGGCGCCGATTCTCCGGACAGCTCGCGCGCGGGCCTGCGCGACTCGGTGGAGTGGAAGAAGAGGGGATTCGCCAGAATCTGCTGAAACCGGCGCTCCGTCGCGCGCACGCGCGGACGCGGCGTCTCAGCACTTCCGCCGCCATGGTAGGGTGGCAGCGGTGTGAAGATGTAGGAAGGCGGCAGCGCGCCCGGGGCCGCAATGAGCGGCCCAATGAGCATCGCCGCCACACATACCACCTGTACAGCGATCGAGACCGCAAGAGCCTTGCGGCGGAGCCGACGCGCCCGCACGAGGGCCTCCCTGTCGCCGTCCACTATGCATCGCGAAAGGCCGCCCAACTGGGTCATTCGTTCGGTTATTGGTTGGGTCAATCGTTCAGTCATGGCGCACACCCCTCCTCTCGACAACCTGGACAAAGTTTCAGGAATTCAATTCTAGTCAGGCGCTCTGTAAGTGCTTCAGCACAAAGCACCAATCCTCGAAGGTCGCGATCTCTGTTTGGATAGACACCAATTCCGCTTCCCGGTTACAGAGCCCGTGAGCCATCGTGCGCGCAGCAAAGGAGGCGACCTACAGACACTCGCGACGTGTCTCTAGAAGGAGGCGGATCACGATTTTTACGGGGATCATTGCATCGCGAGGGGCAAAACCTGCGTCTAACGTGGTTGTAGTAGCAAAAAGGAGAAGCCCGAAGTTGGGTCAGGAGCAGAGGAAATCGACATGAGCCGTAATTCAACAGAAACGCTTGGGGTTCGCTACACGGGTTGGGCCGCGCTGAACCGCGATCCCTTGGAGGACCCCATCGAGTACACTTGCCCGCATTGCGGGACAAAGGGGGCCAAGAACGCCCGTAGACCGCCCTCCGTCTATCACTTCACAGACGGGTTCGTGCAGGATTTGCAGGGTGAAATGGCCATTTGCCGCGGCTGCAGGCACCGTTTGCGGCTGTCTCCGATCGTTCTGCTGCACGACAAGGATGAAAAGCGGCGCTTCAATGCCGTTTTTGCCGCCGATTTAGAAGTGTCTCGAAACTGAGGCGGTTCCGGCGGCGACCACTCCCCTACGCTCATCATCCAGCAGCGCCCTCTGACGTTCCACTTTCGACGCCCGAAGAGTGTCGAGAGGATCCCGTCCAGCACATCTCAGGAATCCTCGGATAGAATCAGGTGGTGAGCTTCCATCTCGGCGCGGACGCGCTCGAAGGCCTCGTCCACCGTGTCGGCAAACTGAAGGAGATCGTACTCGCGCTCGTTGATCGTTCCGCTGCGCACCATGTAGCGCCAATTCAGAACTTTGTCCCAATATTTCCGGCCATAAATCAAAATCAGGTGATGCGACGAGAGTTTTCCGGTCTGCATCAGGGTGAGCATTTCCCAGAGCTCGTCCATGGTGCCGAACCCGCCCGGGAAAACGATCAGGGCCTTGGCCATCTGCGCGAACCACAGCTTGCGCATGAAGAAATAATGGAAACAGAAGTTCAGCTCCGGGGAGATGTAGGGATTCGGCCGCTGTTCGTGGGGAAGCTGAATGCTGAGGCCGATGGAGTGCCCGCCGGCCTCGGCCGCGCCGCGGTTGGCGGCTTCCATGATGCCGGGACCGCCTCCGGAGCAGACGACGAAGCGCCGCGGGTCGGTGCCGAGCGTCATGGCCCACTCGGTGATGCGGCGCGAAAGCTCGCGCGCGTGCTCGTAATATTGCGACATCTGGACAATAGAGTGGGCGGCATCGATCTTCAGCTTCCATTCGCCATTGCGGCGTCCACGGGCGCGGCGCTCTACCTGACTCAGGCGCTTCTCCGCGAGCTCGCGCGATTGGATTCGCGCCGAGCCGAACATCACGATGGTGTCGCCGACCTTCGCGCGGCGCAATCGCCCTAGCGGATCGAGATACTCGGCCACGATGCGCAGTGGCCGCGCCCCGAGGCTCTCCATGAATTTCCTGTCTTCGTAGGCCAACTTCGGCATGGGCAGATGCCCAGAACGTTTCATGTTGTCCCTCACAAAAGGCGAAACGAGGATTCTATAGAGTCGAGGTTTGCGAGTGCAAACTTTGGGTGACGGGTTTGCGGGGCTTCGGCCGCGGTCAGGCCGTCTCGAATGCAACACGCTTCAGCAGGCAGGAATCGAATAGAACGAGGCGATTCCATGCGGGTATCTCAGTTTGCGCGGACGGGAGCATTACTGTTTATTTCCCTATTTCTCCTTGCGCCGGCCCGGGGACAAGGCGCCCCGCCGGGTCCAATCCATCTCGCGCCGGGTGCGCATCCCGAACCGACGCCATCGCCGGAACAGCGGCAGCACGCGATTCGCGCGCGCGTTAGCGAGGTCAGCGCGCCTGTGGTCGTTCGCGATCCCCGCACGGAGGAAATGATCCTCGACCTCGCCGAGAAGGATTTCCACGTCTTCGATAACGGAACCGAGCAGAAAATCAACCATTTCGACCTGGGCGGCGAGCCGCTATCGATCGTGCTCGTGGTAGAGACGAGCTCGCATGTCGAACCGATGCTGCCGGCGATCCGGAAGGCGGGGATTGTGTTCACGCAGACCGTGATGGGCAAAACCGCGGAGGCGGCGGTGCTTGGCTACGACGACAAGGTCGATGTGCTCGAGCCATTCACTATGGAGCCTGACGAGATTCAGAACGCCATTAATCACCTGCAGGCAGGTTACTCGGGCATGCGCCTCTATGATGCGATGGCGCGCGGAATCGGGATGCTCGAGGACCGGCCGTCGATGCGGCGACGGATTCTGATGGTGATCGGCGAAGCGCAGGATTCCGGAAGCGAAAACAAACTCGGCGGCGTGCTGAGGCGCGCGCAGTTGGCAAACGTCACCATCTATTCCATTGGACTGAGCACAACCGCCGCGGATTTGCGGCAGCCAGCCGGACAGTATCAGCCCACGGAGATCGGTCCGCCGGGAACGTATCCAGTGCCCACTCCCAACGGCAAGCCACCCACTCCGGAGATGGAACAGGCGGTGCAGCCCAACATGGATTTGGGAGCATTGCTCATCTGGCTGGTGAAGACGGGGAAGAACGCGCTGGGGCAAAATTCTCTCGAAATCGCGAGCAAGGCGACGGGCGGCCTCCACGTGAATACGCTGCACGATCGAAATATCCAGAAGGCCATCGACGAAATCGGCGGCGAACTCCACGCGGAATATACCATCGGCTATCGCCCGCCCGGCGACGAGCCTTCCGGCTACCACGACATCAAAGTGACTGTGGACCGGCGCGATGTCAGTGTGCGCACCCGACCGGGATACTACATTCCTCCACCGGAGGAGTAACGATTTTACCTTTTGCGCTGTTTTCGGCTCCTAGACTTGCTGTGCATCACCTCGCGACTCTTGTATGGCTGGATATCTTTGGTTTTGCACGTTGGGCACATGTCGTTACAGCAGCAGGTCCAAATGTCTGCCCACTCCGTTCCGTCCGTTGGACATCGGTAGTAATTTACAAATTGGCGCTCCGGCACGTTAGCTCCTTTCTCTGAAGCACCGATCTTCGCTGGAACTTTTGTGGTTTAATGCCGCGGTGCAGGTACTGCTCCCGAGCGACAGGTGCGCGAGCTATACGAGCAGATCACAACGCGCGCGTGTTGCAACCGAGGCCTGGGCCGAGGCAAATCTCTACTGTCCGAACTGCGACTCCGATTCTCTTTCGCGTTCGCGAGTAAATACACCAGCAATCGATTATCAGTGCCCAACTTGTGAATCGCCGTTTCAACTCAAGGCACAAGCGCATCCGTTCTCAGGACGAATTGTTGATGCCGCCTATAGCTCCATGGTGCGTGCGATCCGTCAGAATCGGACGCCTAATCTTTTGGCTTTGCACTACGAGCCGTTGTCGTGGCGAGTCGCCAACCTGATTTTGATCCCAAAGTTCGCCTTTCCGCTCTCCGCCGTCGAGAAAAGGCCCCCGTTGGGGCCGCACGCGAGGCGAGCCGGGTGGGTTGGCTGCAATATCTTGCTCAGCGCTATTCCGCCTGATGCGCGAATTGCAATGATTATAGAGGGAGGATCACTTCCCGCGAGTCAGGTTCGCGAGCGGTATGCGCGCATGCGCCCATTGGCGAATCTTCAGGCGGAACAGCGTGGCTGGACGCTTGACGTTCTAAATGCCGTGCGCTCCCTCGGAAAAACCAAATTCTCACTACAAGACCTTTACGGGGCCCAAGAGGGCCTCGCACATTTGCATCCCGCGAATCGGCACGTGCGCGAGAAGATTCGGCAGCAGCTTCAGGTGCTTCGGGACCTGGGGCTGGTCGAGTTTCTCGGCCAAGGCCGGTACCGGGTTCACTAGAGCTCGTCGAAGCGGTTCGCGATGAGCCGATTTTTGTGGTCAACATCGCCTCTCAGTTCCCGGGCATCGATCGTCGCTTTCCTAGATGCAACGTCGGGGCCAAACATTTGGAGCAGACGGACAGAGAATTGGGGCTAACCGAAACAATTTTCGAGGGTTTGCAGTTTCTTTTTGTCCGAAAGGCTGGTCGCACTCCGGACTGGGACTGCTATTCCCGAAAAAGGAAATGAAGAAACCAAAAGTTAGCGTCTTCTCGAGGCGCCGTCGCGGCGGGCGCACAGCCAGCTAGCCGCTGCTATTTGCATTCCCTACTGACGTTTGTGCTTCAGGCAGGAATCAAACAAATCGATCAGCTTTTTGAACGCCCGCTCGGCTTGCGGCTCGTTGTAGGACGGATTGTCGGGGACGGTCCAGCCGTGGCGGGCGCCATCGTAAATTTCGCTTTCGTAGCGGCCGCCCCAGGATGCGAGGGCGCGGTCGAGCCTCTCGATGGCTTCCTTCGGCATCGAGCGATCGTCGACGGCGTGGCCGAAATACAGCCGGGCCTTCACGCGCGGGAGAAGCGTGTGCGGGCTCGTGGGCGCATCGGTGTAGAGGCCGCCGCCATGGAATGACGCGGCCGCAGCGATCTGGTCTGGGCGCACGGCGGCGGTGCGCAGTGCCATGGGGCCGGTGAAGCAGAAGCCCACGACGCCGAAGGCGTTTCCGCTGACGGATGGCTGCTTGGCGAGGAAATCGACGTAGGCGGCAAGGTCG
>DATGHM010000012.1:0-13583 GCA_035307985.1 Candidatus Acidiferrales bacterium | reverse complement strand
CTCCGCCTCCTCGGCGTCCCCGTCCCCGGACTCTACGGCCCCTCCGCCGACGAATCCGTCCTCTAGCAGGGCGCTGAAAAAGTCGAACGGCAGCTTCAGGGGTTAAAACCCCTGATACAAAACGCCCACTTACGGCGGGGTGATCCGGGGGAGTGGCTTTGTTTCTGGTACCAACGTGACTATTGAAGGCCGGGCGGCGAGCTGCGCCGAAGCGGACAGCGAGACCATGTCTTGCGCGGTGCCGAATTTGCCTCCGGGCCCGGCTTGGATGAGCCTGGCGAATCCGGATGGACAAACATACTCGTTCGAGAACGCCTTTTCTGTGCAGTAGCGCCGCTGCGGGACGAAAAACTGAGCGGCTGGCCGGTGGCTAAAACTGCCGAATCGTGCCGGGCTGAAGACCCCGGCGCTACATTGATACCCAAGGCGAAGCCGCAGTGGCACCAATCGGAAGATTGGTGGTCCCGGGGCAACTGCGACGGCGGGCGGGCTCGCCTCGGCGAGCAAACCCCGGCTGAGGGCGGGGTTTGAAATCCCGCCCTTCGACCCGAAGCCGAATCAGTCGCTGGAGCGGGCGGGTCTCGCCACGGCGAGCAGGCTGAGACCCGCCCCTACGAGCAAGAAACAAGCCTGCATGAACGATCAGTCGCCGGAGCGCTCGGAGGCGGAGCCGGGGACGAAGACCTGGGATGCGTAGGAGAGGTGAATGTCGCGCTGCTCGGTGCGGATCTTGATGGCGCGCAGTTCACCCTTTGTCTTCGAGCTGCGTGGCATCTGGACCGTGAGGAGATACTGATTGCCGAGCGCGATGTTGAGCTTGTGGAAGATGGGCAGGAAGTTTACGGGAGTCTCGAATCCCTGAAAAAACTGCTGGCCGCCCGAATCGCCGGCGATGCGCGAGAGGTTCTGCCAGGCAACCTGCTGCAGCAACTGAGAATTGGCGAGGCGGAAGCCGCCGGTATAGATGGTGTGGACGATCACGCCGGACTTCTGCACCTGCTCGACGGCCTGGTCCACGTAGGGGCTGTCGAGGCCGGGATGCAGGCGGTCGATGCCGCTTGCGATCATCAGGACTTCGTGGCGCATGTCGTTCGAGGGCCAGTTCTTGGCCAGATCCTTCAACGAAAGATAGACACTCGGAGACGCGCCAAAAAATTTCCCGAGCGGCAGGCGAAGCTTTTTCGCGACGGCCTGATGGTCGGAGCTGAACGCGGCCGCGGGGCGCGCCGAGCCGGACGAAGCGTAAAAGATGCCGACTTCGGTTGTGGGAGGCTGAGCCTCGATGAAGTCCTTGATCTCCTGGAAATGGGAGCCAAGGGCGGTGGGGCTGGCGTCATCGTCGATCAGGATGGCGAGCTGAAGGCCCGCTTTGGGGCCGCGCGCAGGAACGAAGGAAGCGACGTCCTCGCGAGTATTTCCGCTGTAGACGGCGACGTCGTCTTTCGAGATGGCGGGCGGCGCGGTGAAGTTCGGGCCGAGCGCGGTGACGACGGTGGTGACGGGCATGGTGGCCGCGTCGGGCGTGGCGGAAGTTTTTGCGTTCGCCAGCCGCGGACCCTGAGCGTAGGAGGATCCGGCAATCAGAACAGCAGCAACAACGGCGGACAGAAGCGACAGCGCCGTTTTTCTCATATCGCACCTCTCAGCTTACTTAGATGCGGGATGAGGAGGTCATGCCTCTTGATTCGACATGGGGTTGCGGGCGGGTTTCGCCACGGCGGGCAAGCTGAGACCGCCCCTACGAGGGTGACACCAGGGGAAGAGGCGGCGCGCCAGAATCGCGATCCTGGCGCGCCAGGATGTTCAATCGTCCCGCCGGGACTCGGATGACCAAGTTCGCTGCCCCCGGTTCCCGGCACTGCGCTTCGCTCCGTGCCGGGCTAAATACAATCGCGCCTCCGGCGCTAGGGACGGAAACTCAGCGGACGGGTGGCCCGGTTCCCGGCACTGCGCTTCGCTCCGTGCCGGGCTAAATACAATCGCGCCTCCGGCGCTAGGGACAGAAACTCAGCGGACGGGTGGCCCGGTTCCCGGCACTGCGCTTCGCTCCGTGCCGGGCTACGTACAATCGCGCCTCCGGCACTAGCGGCAGCATTCCCGTGCACAGGCGAGGGCGCCTGTGCCACACGACCCTTAGTAGACGGGGGTAAGGCGCTTGCGGCGCTCGATCCATTCCGCGCTGGCGAAGATGCGCGGAGTGAGCTCGATCAGGCGCGGCAGCATGTTGAAGACGGCGACCGGTCCCCACTCGCCGCCTTTGCGCGTCCGAAAGCCTTTGTGATTGAGCTCCTCGGCCACTTTGGAGAGCGAAATGTCCTGGATGATGAGTTCCATCATGGAGAGCAGGAATTCCATCTCCGAGGGATTTTCCGCGAGGCGCTGCGCGTCGGGCGCCACCTGGAAACCGAACGGCGTTTCTTCCAGGCTGAGTTCCGCCCCACCGGCGGCAGACGCGGCTGGAGCGCCTTCCGGCGCGCGGGCAGGTTCGCGCTCCCATTCCACTTCCCACTCGACGGCGACGAGCTTCCAGCCTTGCGCCTGGCGTCGGCGGAGATACTCGGCATCGATGGGGCCCTTTACTGCTTCGCGGATGTGTTCGAGATTCGCCATTTTTCCCTCCTTATTCCACGGAAATGCGTTTTTGAAGGGCGGGTCCCGCCACGGCGGGCAGGCTAAGACCGCCCCTACGAAACCGAAATCGGAGATGCTGCAAAAATCCGACTGCAGATTCCTCTCTCCGGGTGGGCCGTCCCCAAAGTCTGCGACCAGAAAAAGGCCGATCCTCCGCTCGAAACGACCAGTGGCGCCCGCGCCACAAAGCAAATACCCAAAACCGCCGGCAAGATGCCGGCGCCACAAAACCCGCGGGCGAGAAGCGCCAATCCGGAGATTGGCGTTCCCGGCCTACTCGTAGCGCAGGGCGACGAGTGGGTCGACGCGGGCGGCGCGGCGCGCCGGAATGTAGCAGGCGGCCAGCGCGACTCCCGCGAGGACCACGGAAACGACGACGAACGTGAGCGGATCGCGCGCGCTCACGCCGAACAGGAACGCGGCGAGAAGGCGCGTGAGAGCCAGCGCCGCCGCGATGCCGATCGCGACACCGAGAACAGTCAGTTTCGTTCCATGCTCGAGGATGAGGCGCAGGACGTCCTTTTGCTGCGCGCCGAGCGCCATGCGAATGCCGATTTCGTGCGTCCGCTGCGTGACCAGATAGGCCATCACGCCATAGAGACCGACGGCCGCGAGGATCAGCGCCAGTCCGGCAAACACGCCGAGCAGGAATGTTTGCACGCTGGTGTCCTGCATGGAATCGGCGATCACTTCGTGCATGGTGCGAACGTGATAGACGGCGAGCGTGCTGTCGAGATTGCGAACGTCGCCGCGAATTGCGGAGAGCACGCCGGTCGGCGGGCCGTCGGTCTTGGCGACGATAGTCCCATAGAATCCGGGCTGCTGCATCCACATCGTCAGCGGGAAATAGCGCTCCGGAGCGGTTTTTTCGCGGATGCCGTATTCCTTCACGTCGCCGACGATCCCGACAATACGGTAGGGCGTATCGCCTTCGTCGGTGAACTGCTTTTCGAGAGCGTCCTGGTTAGGCCAAAACGTTTTAGCCATGGACTGATTGATGATGACGGGGAATGAGCTCCCGGGAGGGAGTTTCACGGCTTCGCCGTTTTGGCCTTTGATGTTGGCTTTGGCCATCAGGTCGGCCGTTTCCTGCGCGTCCTGATCGGTGAAGGCCCGTCCTTCGAGCAGGGGAACGCCAAAGACTTTGAAGTAATCGGGGGTGATGGCGTGCACTTCGACGAGCTGCTGCTGGAGAGCCGGATTCGTGTTGCCCGGGACCTTCACGTAGCCGTTTGAGCCGCCTTCGAGCGGGAGGGTGGTGGCTATGGCTGCGGACGTGATTCCTGGAACGCGCTGGACACGCGCGAGGAGCTGGTCGAAAAATGCGCGGGTTTCGGGAAGCGTCTTGTACTTCGTTTCGGGAAGATTGAGACGCATGGTGAGGACGTTGTCCGATTGCACGCCGATGTTTGCGTTGCGCAAACTGGCGAAGCTGCGCAGCAGAAGGCCGGCGCCGACCAGCAGGGCGAGCGAAACGGCAATTTCGGCAACCGTGAGGGCGTTGCGCAGGACGCGCCCTTTGCCCCTCGCGCCGCCGGCCGCGGTGGCGGTCCATTTCAATTCTTCGCCGAGATCGAGGTCGGACGTCTGAAGGGCCGGCGCGAGGCCGAAGAGAATTCCGACGAGCACGCTTAAGCCAATCGTAAAGAGAAGGACGGTGAAGTCGAGCTGAATGGGATTCGCGCGTGGAATCGGCAAGTCTTTGGCCGCGGCCAGAGCAGCAATGGCCCACTGCGCGCCAATCAGGCCCAAGGCGGCACCAGACAGGCCCAACAGGACGCTTTCCGTGAGGAGCTGACAGACCAGACGCCAGCGTCCCGCTCCGAGGACGGCGCGGACGGCCATTTCACGATTGCGGGTGGTTGCGCGCGCGAGCAGCAGGTTAGCCACGTTGGCGCATGCCACCAGCAACACGAGTGCCACGGCCCCGAAGAGAATCAGGAGTTGCGGACGCGAACTTCCGGTGAGGCGTTCCTTCAGCGGAAAAACGAGGGAATGAATCGAGGTGTCGGTGCCGCGATACCGCTTGTTGACGCGCGCGGAAATCGTCAGCAAATCGGCGCGGGCCTGTTCGACGGAGAAGTTTGCCTTCACTCTGCCTATGGCCTGCATCCAGTGGCTGCCGCGATTTTCAAACAGCTTGTCGGTCATGTCCTGGGGCGTCCAGATGTCGGTCGCCGAGGGGAAGTTGAACCAGCGCGGCATGACGCCGAGGACGGTGTAGGGCTGATCGTTCAGCTCAAGCTGCTGTCCGAGCGCGTCTTTGCGACCGCCGAAATGGCGTTGCCAGAAGCCGTAGCTGAGAATGGCTACGTTATTTTTGCCGGCAACGTCCTCGCCGTGTGCGAACGCTCGCCCGATGAGCGGCTGGACGCCGAGAGTGTCGAAGAAGTTCGCCTGGGTCGAAACGACCGCAGCGGATTCCGCTTCGCCTACGCCGCTGGCATTTGCGCCTCGCGGAAAGGTGTACATGCTCATCGAGGAGAACGTGCTGTTCTGACGTTGCCAATCCATGTAGTCGGCACCGTCGAGCGGGAAATTGCCCGGCGCGCTTTCCGTTTCGCGGAGGTCGACGAGCTGTTGTGGATTGCGGAAGGGAAGCGGGCGCAGGAGGACGGAATTGATGACGGAGAAAATTGCGGTATTGGCGCCGATGCCGAGGGCGAGGGTGAGAACGGCGACGATCGTGAAGCCGGGCGACTTCAGCAGCATGCGGATGCTGTAGCGGACATCCTGCAGGAAAGTTCCCATCGTTCCTCCGACTTTCTTTCAGCGCCGGGCGGGTCCCGCCACAGCGGGCAAGCTTAGAGCCGCCCCTACGAAAATTTTTGTCTTGGTCCGCGTGGACCATTTCCGCAAAACCGCCGGCACGTTTTGCTCCGCTCAGTGCGAGCGAGACGGCCTTCGGCTCCGGCTCAACCGTTGGGCGGGTCTTAGACCCGCCCCTACGCAACCCAAAACAGCCGGCGAGACGCCGGCGCCACTTCCGCAAACCAAAATCGCCGGCGCCACTTCCGCGAGCCGACACCGCCGGCGAGACGCCGGCGCCACAAACATCATTCGTGGCGCAACGCGACGAGCGGGTCGACGCGCATCGCGCGGTGCGCCGGAATGAAGCAGCCGGCGAGGGCCACGATAACCAACACCAATACGACGCCCGCGAACGTCGCCGGATCGGTGGAACTCACGCCGTAGAGAGAAAACCTCATGAGACGCGTCAGCGCCAGGGCCCCGGCCATGCCGATGACGACGCCGATGCCGGCGAGGAGCAGACCCTGCTTGAGAACCATCCGCAGGACGTCGGAGCGCTCGGCGCCGAGAGCCATACGAATGCCAATTTCATGCGTCTGCTGCGAGACGGAATAGGACATCACGCCATAGACGCCCAGGATCGCCAGCAACAACGCGGCCGCGCCGAAGCCGATGAACAGGGTGACGATCCAGCGATCGTCGGCAAGGGAGAGCGCGACGATCTGGTCCATCGTTTTGACCTGAGTGAGGGGCAGATCGGAATCGAGCGATTGAATGGCCGCGGAGACGTCTTTGATCGCGCCTCTCGGATCGCCGCTTGTGCGGATGGCCATGGCGACGGAGTGCCAGGGATACTGCCAGAAGTCGAGATCCACTTCAGGGACATTCTGCTGGCGCGGGCCTTCGTTGCGCACGTCGTGGAAAACGCCGACGATCCGCAGCGCGACGGGGTCGCCGAATTTTTCGTTGATGGGATCGAGGCGCGGAATCATAACTTGCTGCGTGAGCGGGTCGACATTCGCGAGGTAGCGCTTGACGAAGGCTTCGTTGACCATGGCAACGGGAGCGCCTCCGGGAAGATCCTGACCGGTGAACGCGCGGCCGCGCTCGATGCGAATGCCGAAGGTCTCGAGATATGCGGGAGTGGCAAGATTGACGCCAACGACCGGATTCGAGCCCAGTTCGCCTTTCGGACGGCCGGCGATGCTGAAGGGCAACTGATACGCAGGATTGTCGGGAATATTCGCGGAGATCGAGGCGTGCTGGATGCCGGGAACGGCGGCGACGTCGGCGACGACCTGGCGGTAGAAGGACGCGATCTGCGGAATGTTGGAGAAATGCGAGCCGGGCAAATTCAGGAAGAACGTCAGCACGTGGTCGGTGCGAACGCCGAGATCCTGGTAGGCCATCTTGTAGAAACTGCGAATGGCGAGGCCAGCGCCGGAGAGAAGACAGAGGGCCAGAGCGAACTCGGTGACGACGAGGGCATGCCGGAGGCGGTTGCTACCCGAGGCCATCGTGGAACGGCTGCCTTCCTTGAGGGACTCGCTCAGGTTCAGACGCGCCGCTTGCAGGGCGGGAGCGCCGCCAAAGAGGATCCCGGAGAACAAGGCGACGCCCAACATGAAGAGCAGCACGGGCACGTTGAGGCGCATGTCGGCTTCGTAGGGAAGCGTGTTGATCGGAATCATCGAAAGAATGCCGTTCAGAATGGCGTAGGCGAAGAGGATGCCCACGGCTCCGCCCACGACCGCCAGCGCGACGCTTTCGGTGAGGAATTGGCGCAGAATCCGCGAGCGGCCGGCGCCCACGGCGGCGCGCACGGCGATTTCGCGTTCGCGGGAGGCGGCGCGCGAGAGCATCAGGTTCGCGACATTCGCGCAGGCGATCAGAAGGACAAAGGCGACCGCGCCGAGAAAGATCCAGAGTTCGGCGCGCGTGGCGGGAGGAAGAAAGTCGTCGTGGAGCGGCTCGACGCTGACGTTCCAGTCTTTGTCCGTGCCGGGTTGGGCGGCGGCAAGGTGCTGCTGCACGATGTTCATGTTGGCCTGGGCCTGGGCGATGGAGACGCCCGGGCGCAAACGCCCCATGACGAGGAGAAAATGTTGTTTGTAATCACTGATCTGTTCCGGCCTGAAGGCGAGCGGCACGACCAGTTCGGCATCGCCGCGGTCTTCGATGCCGGCAGGGAGCACGCCGACGACGGTGTAGGATTCGCCGTTCAGGCGAATCGGCCTGCCGACGATGTCACGGTCGGCACCGAAGCGCCGTACCCAGAATTTGTGCGTGAGGACCACGACGTGGTCCTTGCCGGCCTCGGCCTCTTCCGGCAGGAAGTCGCGTCCCAGGAACATGGGCTCGCCGAGCACCTTGGTCCACCAGCCCGGCGAGGCAAGCGAGCCGGAGACCTGTTCGACGCGGGCGCCCGGGCTAGCGACATTGAAGCCGTTGCCGGTCCAGGCATACATCTGCTGAAAAGCGGAGCTCTGGCGCCGCCACTCGAGGAAATCGCCGACGGAGGCGACGTTGCGTTCGCCCTTCACCTTGGACCAGACCATCACCAATTGGTCGGCGTGGGGATAGGGAAGGGGCTGAAGCAAAGTGCCGTAAACGATGCTGAAGATCGCGGCATTGGCGCCGATGCCGAGGGCGAGCGTGAGGACCGCGATGACCGTGAAGCCGGGGGCTTTCAGGAGCATTCGGATGCTGTAGCGAACGTCCTGCAGGAAGGTTTCCATGAAAGGCTCCTATCTGCCGTTCACCATCGATCCGTATAGCCCCCTTCCACGTTCGACGTGTTAGCGCAAGTTTGATTCGTCCTGGCCGATTGCCGTCGATGCGCTGCCCGCGATTGACGCTCCGTACAGATTCGGTTGCCGAGCCCGCCAGCTCAGCGCGCGAACTCGCATCTGCTCAGGTATAGTGGCAGATTCGGGACCGCGCGCCACGAGATCCAGGGAGGGGCTGGCCCTTATCGGGGTGTGCGATGACCAGTCCCTCTCTACTTGATCTAACGGAATATGGGCACGTAAAGTTCCGTCGGCGGACGATAGAAAATCAGGGACTTAGGGTGCCGGCGACGAAGATGGCGCGAGGGGCGGTGGCCGGTTATGGGACCGGCTGTCGCTGAAGCGGACAGAGCGCGGGTTTGCGAGTGCTTTGCGTCTCCCGATTTGCACCGCAATCATGTCGGCGGCCCCAGACGCCAGGAGACAGATTTCTTTTTTCAGAGAAACCTACTCTTGCCTGGGATACGTCTGTAACCTTTGCGCCTCTGATCGTCTCGTCGGGGCGAAAAGGGAATCGGGCCGAGGAACTCGAAGCCAGAAACTGGCGGCGGCTTTGCTGCTACAGGAATCAGACTTAGTTGCGACGCCTCACCAACCGGGATGCGCCAAGGAAGATGAATGAACGCGATTGACTTGTCGGCGTACGTTGGACTGGTGGCTGTTGGGCTGGTCACGTTGAATGTGGCCGTGGGGCTGCTGATTGCGGTGCGCTACAGCCCGTGGCGATACTGGCCGCACAGGCGATTCAACATCTTCCGCATCCATAACTGGACGGGGTACGGAGTGCTGGCCGCGTGCATACTGCATCCGGTGGTGCTGCTGTTCTCATCGACCGCGCGGTTTCGGATCATCGACGTGTTCTATCCGGTGCATTCGCCGAGCCAGCCGCTCGAAAACACGATTGGGGCGATCGCGCTTTACTGCATCACGATCGTGGTGATCACGTCGTACTTCCGGTTGCAACTCGGGCGGCGATTGTGGAAGTCATTTCACTTCGTGATTTACGCAGCGGCCGTCGCGCTCTTCTGGCACAGCGTCTTCACGGACCCAAACCTGAAGAACACGCCGCTCGACCCGTTCGATGGCGAGAAGGTGTACATCGAGATTTGCTGCGTGCTGATCGCGGCGTTCGGGTGGTTGCGGTGGAGGCACACCGTGCGGAAGCAGCGGGTACGGTCGCGAAGTAATTCTCCAGAGAAGCAGCCCGTGCAGGTCTAGCGCCGCGCGGCAGTTGCGACTGACAGCGCAGAGCGTGACTTCTCTCCTCGACCAGGGACTGACGAGTACCACTCTGTCTCGGAAACCGCTCTCCTTTGAAGCGCGCGTCTTCTTCAGGCAGCTTTGCCAGTCGTCGCGAAGACGATGAGAATCATGTCAGCCATCACGGCGTGCGCGTTCGTACGAGCCATGATTGGGAGCCCGGGAACATGGCGGTCGTCCGGTTCCTATATGAGGACGTTTCCGTGCGAGCGCGAGTCGCCATTGCGACTCTCTGGCCGACTCATTCGCAGTCGGATTGCAGTTTGCCACCGCCATCGGCGTGTGGCTGCCGCCCACGGTTCGGCCGGGAACTCCGCATATTTAAAGCAGCGGCTAGCGCGGGCCGCCGCCCTTGCGGATGTAGATGGAGCCCTGGAAATTCGTGAATTGAATTTCCGGACCGCCGCCGTTAATCGTGCCGTGGAGCGACTTGTCGATTTTGACGCGGTACTTGCCGCCGTGTTCGCGGCTATCTTCCACGATTTGCTTGGGCGCCGCGGCCTGGAGCTGCACGTCGAAATCGCTGAAGATGTCGCCGCGGTCGGAACGGATGTTGACGTTCGCTTTCAGGTCGGCGGGGAAGGTGACGTCAATGTCACCGTTCAGGGAGCTGAAGGCCATGGGCTTCTGTGGATTGACCCTGGCGAAGGTGGCCAGGATGCGACCATTGAGGGCGTGCGCCACGCAGTTCCCGGACACGTGGTTCAAGGTGACAGCGCCGTTTACGTCGTTCACGTCCATTTCGCCGTCCACGCCGGTTACCACGATGTCGCCGTCATTGACCGAGCTCAATTTGAGCGATGTGCGCACCGGAACGGAAATGGTCAGGTCGATGGGGCGCATAAAGGAGTCGGTGCTGACGCGCACTTCGTTGTTTTCTTCTTCGACCGTGAGGCCAGTGCGTGAAACATCGAGGCGTCTGAGCCCGCCGGGGCCCGATTTCTCAGGTTCGCGGTTGCGCGTGCGCGCCTCGACGATCACCTGCTGGCCGTCGTAGGCCTTCACGGTGATGCCGCCGTTCACGAGGCTTGCTTTCACCAGCGCGGGACGCGAGGGATCGTCCAGTTTCACCGAAATGCGGTCGGGACCGTCCGGCGACACAGTCTGTGCGTGAGAACCGGATGCGGCCAGGCCGGCGGTTGCAACCGCGAGTGCTGCAAATATGGGGAACCACTTGGATGGTTTATTCATGGTTTTCGAGAATGCGAATGTCTCCATTTAGATTTTCAATCTGAATCTCGGGACCGCCGGTTCCGATCTGTGCTCCGGTGGAGCGGTCCGCGCGGAAAATCAGCTTTCCGCCGCGGCGTTCCTCGGAAACGGGACGGAGGGGAAGCGCGGTGACCGGAAAATCGGTGTAAATCGCCCCGTTGAATGTCTTGAAACGGAAAGCAGCGGCAAGGCCGGGCTGGAATCGAAGCTCGACGTTGCCGTTAATGGTGCGAAACTCGGATTTCGCGCGAGGATTCTGCCGGAAAGAGACGGTGACCGGGCCGTTTACGGTACGCGCGCTGCCGGAACCCGCCATCGAGTCCATATCAATCCTGCCGTTGACGTTGCGGACCACGAAATCACCGGTGACGTTGCCGATGCGCACGCGGCCGTCGTTCACAGTCCGCGCCTGAAGGTCGATCTGCTGGGGCACCTGGACCTTGAAGTCCATCTGGACGACGTAGTCGCGTTCGTCGCGGGAGTTGCGGCAATCGTCGCAGTTGCAGCGGAAGGGTCCATTGACGTACAGCTTGAGGTCGCCCGCGTTCTGCGTGATGTCCAGGGTCACTTCCTTGCGCGCGCGCTGGAGGGCCTCGTCGGACCTGGCGCGGATGGTCTTGGCGATGGTCACCTGAACCTGGTTGGAGGATCCGCCGACGACCTCAATCGAGCCGTACACGTTGTCAATATCCAGCGACTTGCGCGCATCGGCAGGCAGGACGAAAGACTTCTGAATCGTTTCCTGGGCTTTTACGCCGAAATCGTCCCAGTCGTCGCCCGGATGGGAAGCTGAAGCAGTGGCGTTCCGGGCAGCGAGCGAGCAGAGGAACAGCAGTGCGGCGCCGAACCCCGCGAAGAGCGAAAGAATGAATGACCTGCGCACGATTTCACCTCACTGGAGTTTGCTGACCGCCCATGCCGCGCGCTCCCGCACGGTGGGGTTCAGGTTAGGCGACTGCTGAAAATTGCGAAGGCGCTGCACCGAATCCGGATCGCGCCATTCAAGAAGCTGATCGATCAAGGCGACCTGCACGAGCGGCGACTGCTGCGCCTGCAGTGCGTCGGTGACGCCGGTTCGGACTTGCGGCTGACCCGCGTGGCTGCTGAGGGCGTCGAGCGCCGCCAGGCGCACGTCCACACTCGAGTCGTAACGCAGCGTATGGAGCAGGGCGGCGAGAACCTGGGGATCCAGCCGCGCTTCGCGCTGGCTGTAGCTGACGCCCTGCAGTCGCTCGCTGGCGGATTGCTGCTGGAGCATGGAGATGACCACCAACTGGCGCATGTTGGTGAGCTCGGTGCGCACGGTGGCCAGATCGTCCGACTGCGAGCGGACGCGATTCAGTCCGTTGCCGAGCAGGAATCCGATCGCAACCAGCGCCAAGCCGCCGGCCAGTTGGACCAGAGGCGACCGCAACCACCCGAAGGCCGCCCGGCGCGGAGTGAGCTGAAGGCCCGCGAAACTGGCGGCCTGCTCTGCTTGCCCCGCCTGATAGGCGCGCAGCATCTCTTCAAAACGCCGACGACCGGCGGGGCTGGGTTCCGCGGCCGGCAGCAGCGCCAGCTTTTCCCAAACAGCCGCTTCGTCGCGACACTCCGCGCATTCGTTCAAATGGCGCTCGACAATCTCAGCCTGCTCGCGCTTCAGACCTCCGCGCAGGAAATCCGGCAGCAGTTCGGCGATCTGTTCACATTTCATTGGCCCGCTCTCCCTAGAGAAATGTCCGGTGCGGCGGAACCGGAAGGGTTCTTCTGGACGCCTTGCTCGAGTTGGCGGAAGGCCTCGCGCAGATCCCGGAGAGCGCGGTGCACGCGCGTTTTCACGGTGTTCAACTCGCAGCCGAGCAGCCGCGCGATTTCGGTATACTTCAGCTCCTGAAAACGCGCCAGGATCAGAACTTCGCGCTTGTCTTCGGAGAGCTGCATGAGCGCGCGGTGCAGCAATGCGTCTTCCTGCTGCTGCTGCGCGGAATCCGGAGGCACAACGGGAGGAACAATGTCCGGCTCGAAGGTTTCATGGCGAGGAGCTTTGCGGTAGTGGTCCATGCGCGCGTTGCGGGCAATCTGATACATCCAGGGGCGGAACGGCGTTCCCGGCTGGTAGGTTTCGCGGTAACGCAAAATCCGAAGGAAGACTTCCTGGACCAGATCCTCGCTCACGGTACGGTCGCCCATCAGCCTGGCGTAAAAATTGAAGAGCGGGACGTGATATCGCTCGAACAACACCCCGAGCATGTCTCCTTCACCGTTGCGCACCTGAAGCATCAGTTCCTCGTCGGCAACCGAAATCATTCTTGGACTGTTTTCCGCATCGGCTTCAAAACGCCTTTGCATAGGTGGATACCGCCTATTCAGGGAAAGGTTCCCGCCAGTTTCGAGGATTCTATATCAGGCGAGACTTTGAGGATGGACGTGCAGGTGATTCAAATCTCAAACGGGGTAACGGCTTGCCGGGCCGAAGCTCGCGAAATTAGGGCCGACTGGCAGAAAAAGCGCCCGCCTTCGCCCTTTGGGCTACGGCGAGGCAGCCTTGCTCGCTTCGCGAGAAGGCTGGAAGCTAAGGATCCCCGTGCTCTCTTTATGAGCGGCGGCTCTGGGGGATGACGAACGCGCCGGGGATTCGGCGGTCCAGCGTTGCCAAGACGGCCTCGTTGGCCCTGGCGAGCTCCGCAAGATGCCCGTCGGTGGTTTGCCTTGGAGTTCGGACCCACCTGGGGAGACGGGAGATGTCGCGGTCATCGGGAATGAAAATCCAGTGCACTCCATCGCTATTCTTCACCTTGAGCAAAAGCTCGCGCGCCTGTGCGACGGACGAGCCATACTGTTGAGCCTGTCCCAGCACACGCACAAAGCCCAATTCGGTGATCGAACATGTTGCCATTTCCGGAACGCCGCTTGCGCCAAGGTGTTCCACCCAACTTGCAACCCGCGCATGAAACTCAT
>DATGHM010000011.1:0-4075 GCA_035307985.1 Candidatus Acidiferrales bacterium | reverse complement strand
GAGAGTGTCGGAAATTTCGTGTTCGTGAGCCATACAATGCAGCCCGCAAGGGCAGGAGGAAGGTATGGCGGCGAACAAGGAAGATGGGATCGCAGATGCGGTGTTGGACCAGCTTTTGGCGGGGCGGGATCCGGCGACGGTGTTCGAGACTGGGGGTTTGGTCGACGAGCTGAAGAAGCGGTTGGCGGAGCGGATGCTCAACGCCGAGATGGACCATCATCTGGGTGCGGAGGCGGAGGAAGAAGCCGGCAATCACCGCAATGGCTATGGCGCAAAAACCGTTCTGACGGATACGGGCAAGCTGGAGCTGGCGATTCCCCGCGATCGGCACGGGCGCTTCGACCCGGTGCTGATCGGCAAGTATCGACGGCGGTTTGCGGGCTTCGACGACAAGATCATCGGGCTGTACGCGCGCGGCCTGACGACCCGGGAGATCGCCGCCCATGTGGGCGAGCTCTACGGGATCGAGAGCTCGCCGGATCTGGTGAGCGCAGTAACCGACGCGGTGCTCGAGGAGGCCGCCGCGTGGCAGAGCCGCGGGCTGGAAGCGACCTACGCCATCGTGTTCTTCGACGCGATCCGCGTAAAGATTCGCAACGAGGGCTTGGTTAACAATCGCGCGGTGTACCTGGCGATTGGGGTGCGCTGCTCGGATCACCGTCCGGTATCCGCCGAAATGCGCCGAGCCGAATTGCCAGACGGGAATCAACTCCGGCGAGCGAGCCTTTTACTACCCCAGCGATAAGGCGCTCTACGGCACTCGTTGCGGTCACGGCGAAAAAGCCGAACGCGACTTCAACGCCCACCGGATCGACGAAGACGGATTCTAAATCAAACAGCGAAAGGAATTGGAGGTAAGTGTCATGTCTATCAACAAAGCAATCGTGGTCGGAAATCTGGGGCGTGATCCCGAAGTTCGCGCGCTGCCCTCAGGCCAGAGCGTGGCGAATCTGTCGGTAGCAACCAAGGCGCGATTCACGGATCGCAACGGCGAGCGTCAGGAGCGCACCGAATGGCATCGCGTGGTCGCCTTCGGGAAGCTCGCGGACAACTGCCAGCGCCTGCTTTCCAAGGGACGGCAAGTCTATGTCGAGGGTAGGCTCCGCACCCGCCAGTACCAGGCCAAGGACGGAAGCGGCCCGCGCTACCGGACCGAGATTATAGCGCTGCAACTGCGCATGCTCGGCAATCGCGTGAACGGCACCGCGCCGAAGGCAGAAGCGTCCGAGGAGGTTCCCTTCTAACGTCCTCACTATATGGGAGAGCCGCGCAAGCGGTTCTCCCGTTTTCATCGCGACCCAGGAGTTATGACCATGAATGTTTACGAAATCGTGACCGAGAAAATCATCACCTTGCTCGAAAGCGGCGTCGTGCCATGGCGCAGGCCGGGGCGGATAGGGGTTGAGGCGGTGAGCCAACATCATCCCGCGCGAAAGCGGGCAGACTTCCGCCGGGTCCTTGATCACGAGAATGGCTGCGATACCTCGACGGAGAGCTGCGCAGAGGAGCGCCCTTCGGCGCACGCGCGCTCCGGCTCGACTTTCGAGTGGCGGGACACGAACTGGTCCGACTGCCATCGACGGGTGAGGAGCTTGCAGTTGCGTATCGTGAAGGCATGGCAGGAAGGCAGACGGCGCAAGGCGAGAGCCTTGCAGCGGATGCTGACCCGCTCGTTGGGCGGTAAAGCTTTGGCCGTTCGACGAGTGACGGAGAACCAAGGCAAACGGACAGCGGGCGTGGACGGGCTGACCTGGTCCACGCCGGACGCCAAATCTCAGGCCGTGTTGTCGCTCAAGCGGCGCGGTTATCAGCCGCGTCCACTGAGACGGGTGTATATACCGAAAAGCAACGGCAAGATGCGTCCGCTTGGAATACCGACGATGAAGGACCGCGCGATGCAGGCGCTTTACCTGCTCGCACTGGAGCCAATCGCGGAATGCACGGCGGACCCGAACTCCTACGGATTCAGACCGAAGCGTTCAGCGGCAGATGCGATGGTAAGGTGTCAACTCATCTTCGCCGGAGCCGAACGGGCGCAATGGGTACTGGAGGGAGACATCAAAGCCTGCTTCGACAACATCAGCCACGACTGGCTAATCGCTCACGTCCCGATGGACAAGGCGATACTGCGCAAGTGGCTGAAGGCCGGATTCATGCAAGGTCAAACCCTGTGGCCGACCGAGGCGGGAACGCCGCAAGGCGGAATAATCTCGCCGGTGCTGGCCAACCTCGCGCTCGACGGTCTGGAAGCGCTGCTTCGCAAGAACTTCAGCCGAAGGACCGGCACGAGGCATCTCGATAAGGTGCATCTCGTGCGCTATGCGGACGACTTTATAATCTCCGGCGGCTCGCGCGAGTTGTTGGAAAATGAAGTCAGACCCGAGGTCGCGAGCTTCCTCAAAACCCGCGGGTTGGAACTCTCACCCGAGAAAACCAACATCGCGCATATCGAGCAAGGGTTCGACTTCCTCGGATGGAACGTGCGTAGGTTCCGCAACGGCATGCTGATACGGCCGTCGAAGAAAAGCGTACAGACCTTCAAGCGGAAAATCCGAGTGCTGGTGAAGGAACAAAAGCATCTGCCGCAAGCGGCCCTGATAGGGATGCTCAATCCGCTGATTCGCGGCTGGGCAAACTATCATCGCTGCGCAGTTGCCGGGAAAACCTTCCATGGGCTGAGTTGGCAGATCTGGCGGACTCTGTGGCAGTGGGCGAAGCGCCGTCATCCCAACAAGGGCGGTCGTTGGATCGCAAGTCGTTACTGGACGACGGCGACTCCCCGATGGGCATTCGCGGCGCCTGGACAGAAACGAGAAGTTGTAAAGCTGGTTGACATCAGCGGCATCTCGATACGGCGGCACGTCAAAATCAAGGCTGGAGCCAATCCATACGACCCGAAGTGGGAAATGTACTTCGAGGAGCGCGCGGAGCGCGACATGAAGCAAGCTCTTTCAAGTCGGCTCTGGAAACTCTGGTCTCGTCAGGACCGCCGCTGTCCGGTCTGTAGTCAGTTGATTACTACTGACACCGACTGGCACACGCATCACATCGTGTGGCGAGTCAAAGGCGGCTCCGACCGACTCGACAATCTCGCTCTGCTCCACCCTGATTGCCATCGCCAAGTCCATAGCTCGAAGTTGACCGTGGCCTGACCGGGTGTCGTGATTGACACCTTTGAAGGGCTTGAGCCGGATGCCAGGGAAACACGCATGTCCGGTTCTGAGGGGGCGGGAGGCGCCGTAAGGCCCTCCTGCTACCCGACAACCTCGAACAATGCGAACTTCCACAGGCCGTGCTAGACAAGCTACCGAAGATCGAGACGCACCAGAACGATCCGCTCGAAGCGGCAGAGCGGATCGTCGCCGGAATGCCGAATCCGCCGGAGATTCAGCTGGCAGGATCGAAGGCTTTATACAGCAGCATGACCGATCGAGTGACAATGCCGCCCCGCAATCTGTTCGTATCGGCGGAAGAATACAACGCGACACTTCTGCATGAGCTGACCCATTATGCCGACTTTCGGATTATGCCGCGTTAATCACGCGAACTATCTCAGGTGATACGAGAGCAGCGCCTGATGTCGGCATAATACGCAGGGACTGAGAAACGGATTGCGCGTGTCTGATGAGATGAATCAGTTGTGCCTCGTCGGCGATCGGTAGTCTGCGGATACTTTGAGCCCGTTTTGTCAGCTTTAGATCGGAAGCGAATCGTCATATGGCTTTCGCCGCAATCGAAAGGAGAAGCATATGACGTTCGCAAAGAATCCAGGCGGCGAGAGGGCTGGTGAGGCGGGATGGCCGTCGTCTCAACGCCGAGCCTTTTTGGAACGGCTCGGCGCGCAAGGCTACGCGCCATACACACTCGGCGAATACGGGTCGATAACCGGCAGGTTTTGCGCGGCAATTGAGAGCCGCGCTTTTGGTGTCGGCGGCCTAAATGGCGCTACGACGGAGCGCCTTCGGCGGATGGTGCTGAGAGAGGTCCCCGAATACGCTCGCACCTACGCCAAGTTCTGTCTGGGACGCTTCATCAATCATCTGGTCGAGGCCGGGGTTGCGACTGCGCCGCGACC
>DATGHM010000010.1:0-3832 GCA_035307985.1 Candidatus Acidiferrales bacterium | reverse complement strand
CTGGAAGGCTCTCAGCAACCCGTCTCGACGGAGTAAACACAGAGGTTTTTGTAGCGCCGGCGTCTCGGGCCCGGGCGGGTTTGATTCTGAATCGCGTAGGCGCGGGTCTCAGCCTGCTCGTCGTGGCGAGACTCGTCCAGGTGCTATCGAGGATCGGTCGCGGCCCGTGCCGCGTGCCTCGCGAAACATAGCGACGCAGGAGTACATTCCATGCCAAACGAGATCATCACCCTTAAACGCGACTGCCCCGTGATCGCAATTCCCGGCGGAACTCCCGAAACGCTGCTAGGTGGCTCTACGGTTCGCATCATGCAGTCGCTCGGCACCAGTTACACGGTGGTCAGCGGCTGCGGCGCGATGTATCGCGTCGACGCCGCCCATGCAGACGCCCTCGGAATCGAGGCCCCGACGGCTGGGAAACAAAGCGCTGCGGCGTCGGAATCCGCGCCCGCCGAATTCAGCGAAAAGCTCGTCGAGGATCAGTTGCGCACCGTCTTCGACCCCGAAATCCCCGTAAATATTGTCGATCTCGGCCTGGTTTATGCGTGCGCCGTTACGCCGCTGGATGCAGGCCAGCACAAAATCGATATCAAAATGTCGATGACGGCGCCCGGCTGCGGCATGGGCAACGTGCTCAAAGCCGATGTGGAGGCCAAGCTTTCCCGCCTGCCCAGCGTGAAAGAAGTGCACGTCGAAGTGGTCCTCGACCCGCCCTGGAGTCCTGCACGCATGTCCGAAGCGGCGAAACTCCAGCTCGGATTCGATCTCGACTACGGGCAGGCCGATTCCTCCTTACCTGTCTATCCTCAACGCCGGTAGTCTCTCGAGGAAATCGCTCGGTCCGGCTCCTCGCTGACTAAATTGCGCCCAGCCTTGGATGCGCTTGGAACTGAAAACGCGTCAAAAAGCGAATGGCAGGCGAAGGCGAGAAAACGGATTTTGTATCGAGTAGAAATTCTCATGTTACTCATTCGACGCCCTTTACGGCGTTTTCTACTCGATGAGTGTATCGAGTAGAGATCGTCTGTGGGGTCCTCTCCTTCCTTGATTCTTCCTTGACTGCTGGTAAACACCAGCGCGGCACAACCCCTTCTCGCCTTGCCTCGGAGTGCATCTGGTGCTACCTTGCGCGGCGGCCATTTTGACCCTGTAGAGGCCGGCGCGGAAAAACGCACGACGAATCCAAGAACGGTACTCATGGTGGCTACCGCAGGAACGACACAAACCCGTTCCAGCGAGCACGGAAGGTGAGGGATGGCGACGACGAAATCGTGGAGTTCGACTGCGCCGGTCCAGGAATTCCGGCCTTACGTGGGCCCGGAGGAAACGGTTGCCGAATTCAGTGTGCGCGCCATCATTCTCGGCTCGCTCTTCGGAATCTTGTTCGGCGCCGTTTCCGTTTATGTCGGCCTGCGCGCGGGCCTGACGGTTTCGGCTTCGATTCCGATCGCCGTCCTCTCGATCAGCATCCTGCGCGCCTTCGGCCGCTCGACCATCCTCGAAAACAACATCGTGCAGACCACGGGCTCGGCGGGCGAATCGGCTGCCGCCGGCGTGATCTTCACGATGCCGGCGCTGATCTTTCTGGGCTTTTCGCTGAACACGGAATACTGGAGGATTTTTTTTCTGGCGCTGATGGGCGGATGGCTCGGCGTGCTGTTCATGATCCCGCTGCGACGACAATTGATCGTGAAGGAGCACGGCAACCTGACCTTTCCCGAAGGCACGGCTTGTGCGGACGTGCTCGTGGCAGGCGAGCGCGGCGGGTCGTTTGCGGGACGCGTCTTCTGGGGCCTCGGGCTCGGCGGCGTGTACACCTTCTGCATGAACACGCTGCAACTCTGGACCGGCCAGCCCGATTACCAGCCGAAATGGCTGCCGGGCGCGTCGTTTCGCGCGGCGATCACGTCCGAATATTTGGGCGTCGGCTACATCATTGGACCGCGGGTGGCGGGAACGCTCTTCGCCGGCGGCGTGATTTCGTGGCTGGTACTGATGCCCGCAATCAAATTCTTCGGGTCGCTGGCGCCGCATACCGCGCTCTACCCTTCGACGGTGCCGATCCCGGATATGAAGCCAGACGATCTGTGGGCGGCCTACATCCGTCCGATGGGCGCGGGAGCGGTGGCCGCTTCCGGCCTGATTACGCTGATCAAGACAATGCCCACAATTTTTTCCGCTTTGAGCGCGGGACTGAAGGACGTGCGCGCGAAACAGACAGCCATGGACGAGGCCAGCCGCACCGAGCGCGACATCTCGATGAAACTCGTGCTGATCGGCTCGGCGGTAATCATCGCGATGATGTGGGCGTTCCTGAAATTCAAGCCCATACCGGGGGCGCAAACGGGCGTGCTGTCGAACCTGATCGCGGCGATCTTCGTCGTCGTGTTCGGATTCCTGTTCGTCACGGTGGCGTCGCGGATCAGCGGCCTGATCGGAAATTCGTCGAACCCGGTGAGTGGAATGACGATCGCGACGCTGATGGCCACCTGCGCGATGTTCCTCGTGATGCACTGGACGGCGAATGCCTATGCGGTACTCGCGCTAACCATCGGCGGAGTGGTTTGTATCGCCTCCGCCATCGCGGGCGCCACTTCGCAAGATCTGAAGACCGGCTTCCTGGTTGGGGCGACGCCTCGACGCCAGCAGGTCGCATTGCTGATCGGCGTGGCCGTATCGTCGCTCGCGGTCGGTGGGACGCTGATCCTGATGAATGTGGGCCTTTCGCAATACAAACCCATCCAGCTCGCGCTGGACATCAACAATATGCCCTCCGGCGTTACGCTCCAGTCCAACAACTATCCTTACGAGGGTAAAACGTACGAACTGGTGAATTCGCTGGGCTCGCGCGTGATCCCCGACGGAAAATATCTCTACGATCCGGGGACGAAGCAGGTCGAAGTGCAGTGGGTCCAAGGAATCGGCAGCGAACAGGCCGCCGCGCCGCAGGCGCGATTGATGGCAACCGTAATCAGCGGAATTCTGAATCAGCGGCTGCCGTGGCGACTGGTTTTTCTCGGCGTTTTCCTGGTGATTGCGGTTGAACTGCTGGGAATCCGCTCGCTGCCCTTCGCCGTGGGCTCCTATCTATCGATCGCCACGACGATGGCCATGTTTGCCGGAGGCATGGTCCGCTGGCTCGCCGAGCGTGGCGCCGAAAAGAAAGCCGAGACGGAAGGCGCGGTACACGGCGAATCGAGCGAAGTCAGTCCAGGCTCGCTTTACGCCAGCGGTCTGATCGCGGCGGGCGGCGTTTTCGGGTTGCTGGCGATCATACTGAACCTCGCTCAAGACCCCGAGCTGAGCAAGCACGTGCCGCACTGGCTGATGGTGGTTCTGCGTCTCCCCTGGCCCGAAAGCCTCTTCAATGGCTGGGGGGCGCGTTACATGCCACATTTGCGGGAGGCGCCTTTGCTGGGAGTCGTGCTCTTCGTTGCGCTGGCGGTGTCTCTATTTGTGTCGGCGCGAAAGAGGCTGGAGAACTAGGGAACGGTACGAAGATGAGACTTAAGAGTTCAACGTCAAGGGTGAGCCCGGTCGAGCCTAAACTTCAGAGCTGAAACGTAGGAAGCGAGCGCGACTCTGCGTTACAGCTTCCAGCCGCACTGCTCGCACTTGAACTGGTCAGCCGGTTTCGGTTTCGTCGCCGTGTTGCCGCACTTCGGACACTTCATCGTACAAACCTGAGTCGTCATAACGATATCTCCCACGCGAACGCGCCGCATTCGGCGGCCTCATCTTATGAATGCCCCGTACCCTCCTGAGCATTTCGCGTTCCACGCAGACCTCATCCACTTTCTTACGCAGAATCAGTTAGTTACACGAAATCGAT
>DATGHM010000009.1:0-28670 GCA_035307985.1 Candidatus Acidiferrales bacterium | reverse complement strand
CCTCCAGGACTCGCGGATCACAAACCCAAAACCCCAACCAAAACCCACTACAGCCCGCCTCCCGATCACCCTTGGCGCAAACCATGGAAGCGGACATTTCTAAATTGCGCAAAACCGGACATTTCTACTTTGCGTTGACATAAGTTCCCTAATCTTTTAAACACAAACGAGTTATCGGGTCAGAAAGGAATCATGGGCAGTTCCTTTGATCTCGGAGGGCGCTCGCGCTATTTACGGATGGGAACATTCAGTTTTGAAACCGGGAAACGTCGAGGGGTGCGAATGGCAATTCTGTTGGGCCTGGCTTTACCGGGGGCGTCAACTCTGGCCGCGACGGGCAGGATCCACCCGCTGGACGTCAAATTCGGGCTCTGGGAGATTACGGAACCGTAATGACCCATGGGCGAAGCCCTGTCCCGCCCGAGGACCTCTCGAAGCTCACACCGGGACAACGATCCAGGCTTGCAGAAAGAATGAAGGCCCAATCTGAGGCAACAAGGAATACCAGAACCTATCGGTCGTGCCTGACGAGGACTGTCGGCAACCGAACGACAGCTTCCGACTCGATCTACATCGGAACATGGATCGGGGCTGTCTGTGGTACCGTACATTCACCTTGAACGGACCCGAACGCTTTCCATTTCAGAGGTGGCA
This sequence comes from Candidatus Acidiferrales bacterium, assembly GCA_035307985.1. GTDB lineage: Bacteria > Acidobacteriota > Terriglobia > Acidiferrales > UBA7541 > Palsa-295. The sequence continues at coordinate 28,016 of DATGHM010000009.1, read as the reverse complement.
CTGAAGCGAGCATTTCTCGTCAATTTTCCATGAGCGAATCGACACACCCGGCGACATTGGAACAGCGGTTCGTCCCGCGCGACCGCCAGAGTTTCTTCGACGCGCAACGGCGAAACCGGCGCGCCACGTGGCGGCTGTCCGTTCTGTGCCTGCTGGCGGTGGTGATCATGGGCATTCCCCTTGCCTTGATCGTCACGCCCTTTCTCTACGCTGTCTCCTTGCTCGTGGCGGACATCGTCAATCTCTTTTTCCCGTTGTCCCCGGCTTTCTGGCAACAAGCGAGCGAGGTTGCCCGGTTCGGATTCGTTGCGCTCCACTGGCTTCTGAATCACCAACCGGCTGCCCCACGCGCCCTCGCTATCGGCGCGGCTGTGATGCTACTTCCCGGTGCAGTGCTGTCGATTCTGTTGTGGCTTGGAATGAACGGTCTGTTCAAGCACGCCGGGGTGGGAGGGGCCCTTCTCGCGTTGAAAGCGCGAGAGCCGAACCCGGGAGATTTGAAGGAGCTGCAACTGAACGACGTCATACAGGAAATGGCGATTGCAGCAGGGCTGCCCGCTCCGCGCGTTATGCTGATCGACGCGGCCGGCGCGAACGCTGCGGCCATCGGTACTTCGCCGGCAGACGCACGCATCGTGGTATCGCGACGCCTTCTCGACGACTTGAGCCGCGACGAGATGGAGGGAGCGCTCGCGCACTTGATTGGTTCAATTGGCAACGGCGATCTTCGCATCGCCTTCCGAGTGACCTCGATTTTCGAGACCTGCGGACTCCTCGTGGCCGTCATCAATTCGCCATTCGGCTCACAGTCGCGCCGCACGCTTTGGCGAATCATCCGTTACGGAATCGGCGGGTCTCGGAAAGGGGACAGCACTCAGGAAGCCGCGGCGGTCGCTGAGATTTTGGCGCGCGGAGTTGGGATGGATACGGACGATATCGATCGGATGTTCGACACCACGCGAAAGAAATCCATCCTTCGCTCCATTCGAGATTTTCTCTTGTTTCCCATTTTCTTCACGAACACAGCAATCAAACTCTCCTTGTGGTTTTTCTCCGGCGCCATCCTGGGACCGTCGGTCGCGTTGCTTTGGCGAACACGCAAATATCTTGCGGATGCTTCCGCCGTGCAGCTGACGCGCAACCCGGATGGCTTGGCATCGGCTTTGCAGAAGCTAAGCGCCGACGCCAACTTCATTCCCGCCGGCAATTGGGCGTCTCACCTCTTCATCATCAATCCGAGCACCTCAGACGGCGGCAGTTCGGCCCGCCCGGACCAGCGGCAACAGGAAATCCTTGCCCAAGCCTGGGCAGCTTCGGCGCAGACCGAAGATGCCGGCTCTGCGGCACGGACGAGGCCTGCCGATTTCGCGGCCACCGTCCGCGAGTTCAGTGCCGTGCAGCGGGCGGCTTTTTCCGGCGACGCCAAAGCCATTGCGCGTTTGGATGCAGCAAGGCAGGCGCTGTCGGCGCTCGATCCTGCATTGGCTGCACAAATTCCGAATGTCGCCGATTTAGCTGCGGCGCGGCAAGGTGACCGTGCGGCAATCGGCCGTCTGCGAGGTCTCCGCCAACAGGAAGCGGGTGACCGGAAACCCCAGAATGGCCCGGACGAGTCCGGTATGTCGTCCATCACGTTTCTGGCCTTTCATCCCCCGGTGAAGCGGCGACTGAAGCGGCTTGACCGGATGGGTGCGCACGCCGATCTCGGCGCCGCGGACCACAAGTTGTGGATCGTTGCTGCTGTTTTTTCCCTAATATTCGCTCCTTTTTTCGTGGCGCTGGTCGCGCTTTTTCTGCTCCTGATCGCGATTATGATTTTGTCGAGCCTCACATTTCTCCTGATCTGGATGGCCTTTATCCACGAAATATTCGGGTTCTTCGCACATCATTAGAAGACCGCTTCTTGAGAGGAGAGAACATCTTGCGAATTTCGCCGGAACTGATTGGGATCGCGATCGCGGCCGCTATTCTCATCTGGATCGTCGCCGGGTTCAATGCTCTCGTTGCGCTGCGCACGCGTGTGCAAAACGCATGGGCCGAAATCGACGTTCAACTCAAGCGGCGCCACGATCTGATCCCGAATCTCGTCGAGGCTGTGCGCGGGTACATGCAGCACGAGCGCTCAACGTTGGAAGCGGTAGCGCAGGCCAGGACGCAAGCAATGGCCGCGGCGAGAGGCGGCATCGAGCAGCGTTCGACGGCGGAATCCGTCCTAACTGGGGCTCTCGGTAACCTGTTTGCTGTGGCTGAGAATTATCCGCAGCTGCGCGCCGTCGAAAGCGTGATGCTCCTGCAGGAACAACTGACCTCGACCGAAAATCGCATCGCCTACGCGCGCCAGTTCTATAACGATGAGGTGATGAAGTACAACACGGCACAATCCACGTTCCCACGCAACTTGTTTGCCCGACCCTTCGGTTTTTCTCCCGCCGCAATGTTCACCGCTGCTGATTCCGAACGCGCCAACGTTCAAGTGCGGGTCTAAGACTCCTCGGCCGTCCGCAAGAAAATCCGGCGCCAGAGCGCGATCGTGCCCCCACGCGCGAGCAGTGCTTAAATCCCTGCACAGAAAAACGCTAGCCATCATGCCCCGTCCGCCGCGTCGCAAATCTACCAAATCTGGGATGTCTGGCGAGTCGCTCCGCTTGGTGTGAATCAGCAGGAATCAGTAACAAGGAACAAGAATCGGTTTCATACCGCTGGATCCAAGAAACAAAAGGCGTCGGAGCTTAATCTGTAAACTCATATGTCGCAGGTATCCCGATAATTGTAAGCCATTGAAAATGCGTGTGAGGCGGCGCACAAAGAAATTGGCGAGCCGCGTGCACTGTGAACCTGCAGACTGACGGTGCTTTCTTTTGGGGCGGGCGCCGGTTTGTTGCCTCAGGCTTGCCACAGAAGGCATCCACAGAATTTTTGGGGGAGGACTACGCCACATGCGAAGGGGTGTGCGAATTTCCAGTCTGACAGGCGGTCTCTCAATATTGATGACAGTCCTTGCCGTTCTTCTATTTGCCTTTGGCCCCTTGCCTCTCTGGGGCCAGGCTACGTCGACCGGCACCATCGTGGGGACGGTGACGGATAATTCGGGAGCGGTCGTCGCGGGCGCCTCGGTCACTCTGATCGACAAGTCGACGGGCGACACGCGAACCACGACCACGAACGACGTCGGCCACTACATCTTCCCGAACGCGAATCCCGGCGCCTACACGATCAAGTTCAAGAAGTCAGGATTCGCTGAATTGGACGTCACGGGGGCGGTGGTGACGGTGGGCAGCCAGTTGAACGAGAACGTGCAGATGAAGCTGGGCGCCGTATCCACGACGGTCACGGTAACGGAGACCGCTGGCGCCGAATTGCAGACCATGAATTCTACAGTCGGGCAGACACTTTCGGGCACAGCTCTGGAGTCACTGCCTGCCATTGGCCGCGACGTCACGACGTTCGCTGTTCTGCAGCCGGGTGTTAGCCCGGATGGCAGCGTAGCAGGAGCTGTGGTAGACCAGAGCACCTTTACGCTCGACGGTGGCAACAATACGAATGACATGGACGGAAGTATGCAGGTATATACGCCCAGCTTCGCTAACGATCCTACGGGCGGCATCGTGTCAGGTATGATTGGCTCGCCGCCGACCGGCGTTCTGCCGACCCCAGTTGACAGCGTTGAGGAAATCAAGGTTAATACCGCGAACCAGACGGCGGACTTCAACAATTCGTCCGGTTCCCAGGTTGAAATCGTCACGAAGCGGGGAACGAGCAACTGGCACGGCTCAGCTTACGAGTATTACCTCGATAACAATTTCTCCGCTAACACATGGGACAACAACTTGTCGGGTACGCCCTTACCGAGCTACCACTTCAACCGGTTCGGTTTCGCAGGGGGCGGCCCGATCATTCCGAAAGAAATTCTTGGCGGAAAGACCTACTTCTTCGCCAATTACGAAGGTTTCCGGTACCCGCAATCGAGCACTTTTGAGATGACGGTTCCGAGCGCCAACCTGCGCAACGGCATCGTGACGTTCGGCGGCACGAACTATAACGTCCAGACCTACGATCCCCGGGGTATCGGCATCGACCCACTCGTCCAGCAGCTCTGGAACACCTACGAACCGATAGGAAATGACACAAGTTGCGGAAGTTTACTGGGCAGCCGTTGCGACGGCGTGAACGGGATAGGCTTCAAGGAGAACCTTCTGCTTCCGGAGCGAAGCGACTTTGGAGTTGCCCGACTCGACCACGACTTCGGCTCGAAATGGCACTTCATGTCGAGCTACCGCGACTACAGGTTGCTTCGCGCCACAAGCAGCCAAGTCGATATCGGCGGATTCTTCCCGGGCGATAAGCTGGGCGTTCCTTCTTCCCTCTCGAACCGGCCGCAACAGCCGTGGTACTACGTGGCCAGCTTAACGACTAACGTCTCTCCCAACGTTACCAACGACTTCCACTACAGCTATCTGCGCAATTCCTGGGCCTGGGAGAGCGACAATGCGCCGCCACAGTTAAGCGGTTCTACAGGCGCACTTGAGCCGCTCGGCGAAGTATCGACGACGGTGCTTGCGCCCTACAACGTGAACACTCAAAGCGTTCGCACGCGGTTCTGGGATGGACAGGACAATTTCATCCGCGACGATGTGACGGTGCTTCACGGCAACCATCTCTTCCAGTTCGGCGGCCAGTATCAGCGCAACTGGAACTACCACCAACGAACCGATAACGGTGGGGGAATCAACTACACGCTTACCTATCAGCTGGGAGACTCGAAGGGCGCGGGGTTAGTCGACATGTCGAGTGTGACGGGAGCGGGTTATCCGACGGGCAGCGCGGCCGCGCGGTACTTCGCCGCGGTAACCGGCATAGTCACCGACTCGCAGATCGCCTACACCCGCACCGGTGCCAATCTTTCCCTGAACCCGCCGCTTACTCCGGCATACGACCAGAGCACGATCCCCTATTACAACGTTTACTTTGGCGATAGCTGGCACATCAAGCCAACCCTGACGCTGACATACGGCTTGGGATGGACTCTGGAAATGCCCCCCACCGAGGCGCAAGGGAAGCAGATCGAACTCGTCGACGCCAGCGACCAGCAGCTCGACATTCAGGCTTATCTCACCCAGAGGGAGAGGAACGCTCTCCAGGGGCAAGTCTACAATCCTGAGGTCGGATTCGCCCTCGTAGGCAATACCGGCAACCATCAGAAGTATCCATACAATCCCTTCTACGGCTCTTTCAGCCCCCGCGTCTCAGCAGCTTGGAATCCTCAGTTCGAGTCCGGGAGCTTCATGAGCAAGCTGTTTGGCGAGAACAACTCCGTCATTCGCGGCGGCTACAACCGAATCTACGGCCGTCTGAATGGCGTGGACCTGGTTCTCGTTCCTCTGCTGGGCACCGGGCTCATTCAAGCCGTCCAATGCCGGCAGGCATTGATGAGCGGGGCTTGCGGTCCGGCGAACCCGACTGCCGCTAATGCGTTCCGGATCGGCATCGATGGCCCAACGGCGCCGATCGCCGCGGCCGCTCCGACTCTGCCACAACCGGATTTCCCCGGCATCAATGCCGCGGAAGCAGGAGCGGGCGAAGCGCTCGATCCTAATTTCCGGCCCAACGCAGTTGACTCCTTTGACCTGACCATCCAGCGCCAGTTCGGACCCAAGGTGATTCTGGAACTTGGGTACATCGGGCGTCGCATTACCCACGAATACCAGCCCGTAAACATCAACGCGGTACCGTACATGATGACCCTAGGCGGCCAGAGTTTTGCGCAAGCTTACGCCGCTGTGGAAACGGCCATGGGCTGTGCGACTTCCATCGTTGCTTGCAACAACGCGACCGCTGGGACAACAACAGTCGCACCGCAGCCGTTCTTCGAGACAGCCCTCGCTGGCACCGGTTACTGCACGCCGGGCAATTGCACGGCTACAGTCGTCGCCAACGAGTTCAGCAACTTTCAGAGTCAGAGCGTCTGGAGCCTCTGGTCGGATCTCGACAATGGCGGAACGACTCCGGGCTTCAACTTCCCGCATAGCATGTTGAACACCGCCGGGCAGTTGTCGTCCGGCGTAGGCGTCAATGCCAGCCTCGGTCACGGCAACTATAATGGGGGCTTTATCTCCTTGAGGACCAATGACTGGCACGGGATTACTGCTCTCCAAAACTTCACCTACAGCAAGGCGTTGGGCACGGGAGCCCTAGTCCAAGCAACCAGCGAGTACACGCTCGTCGACCCGTTCAACATCAACGAGGCATACGGCGTTCAGGACTTCGACCGGAAATTCGTGTACAACCTGGCCACGGTTTACAACCCGCCGGCCTACAAAGGCCAGCAGGGACTGGTGGGACACCTGCTTGGCGGCTGGAGCTTTGCTCCCATCTTCACTGCTGGCAGCGGAGCACCTCTCCTGTGCAACGTTGCCGACGGCGGGGCGTTCACGGGCGGTACCGGGTCGCAAGGTTTCGGCGCCGGTGACGGCGTGAACTTTTTTGACAACGAGCAATGCATCTTCAACCAGCAACCGGGCAGTCTCTCGGCGCACCTCGGTGTTGCCGGCAGCGGCGGTATCGGAACGGCTACTGCTGGCAGTACCCGGGCTTCAGAGATCAATCTCTTCTCTAATCCAGAAGCGGTGTGGAACACAGTCCGACCCCCGATTCTGGGGATCGACAAGCGTGCCGGCGGGCTGGGACCAATCCGTGGCCTTCCCTACTGGAACGTTGACTTCAGCGTCACCAAGAACGTGAAGTTCACGGAGCGTTTCGGGATTCAGCTCTACTCCATCTTCACCAATGTCTTTAACCACAATCAGCTGTTTGATCCAGGAGGCGGTGTGATCGACACGACGAGCCCTTCTACGTGGGGGGTGATCAGCGCGCAGGGGAACACGCCGCGTCAAATCCAGCTTGGTTTGCGGCTCAACTTCTAACCCCGTCCAGCTTTAGCTGGTTCACCGGGCCGTCCCGACTCGCCCTCGGGGCGGCCCGGTTTTTTTCTTCTCGATCGGACTTATTCCATGACCATTACTCGGCGTACCCGGACTTTCGCCGCAGGTAGTATGCGGGGCGTGTTCGCAACGCCGTCTCTCACCGCCTGTCCGGAACGCGCGGTGCGACCGCAATCCGGAGAAAGCACAGTGAGCGTTCGCGCCATAGTTCCGCACATCGAACCTGAGCGAATCGAGCTGGGAATCACGGACCACCTTCGAGTCGCCTTGCTGTCCGACCCTCCTGGCCTGGTAGAAGCTCCTCCTTCTAACAGAATTGCCGTATGCATCCATGCCGGGCCGCCCGTGTTCGCGTGCTGCAGCCACGGAAAGGAACAAGATCGCGGGACCGTGATTCATGGCTACGTCGATATCATCCCCTCAAACACGCCGGCGACATGGGAACTTAAAGGAACAGATATCGATCTTGTCATCGGGGTCAGCCAAACTCTGGTGCGGGAGATCGTCATGGATTCCGGACGAGATCCGCGTCGTCTGGAAATCCGCAGTCGATTTCAGGTGCGCGATACGCAGATCGAACATAGCGGCCGGGCCCTGAAAGCAGAAATGGAAACCGGATATCCGTGCGGCCGGCTTTACATGGATAGCCTCGCAACGGCCTTGGCCACAAGACTGGGGGGAGCCACAGCTCGCTGTCCCGGATACCCGAAGCCCGTTCGGGACGGATGTCGCCGCGCACACTTCGGAACGTGCTGTCCTTTATCGAGGAGAATCTCGGCGAGGAGTTGTCTCTCCGTGCGGTCGCGCAGGTTGCCGGCTTGAGCGTGTCGCATTTCAAAGGCCTGTTTCACGAATCCGTCGGCCAGTCGGTACACCGGTACTTGATCCGCCGAAGAGTCGAACGCGCGGCGGAACTCCTTCGAGAGAGAACCCTGCCGATCGGGCAAGTAGCTCTGGAAGTGGGATTCTGTCACCAGAGTCATCTCGCTATGCACATGCGTAAACTGCTCGGCGTTTCGCCCAGCCAGGTAAGGCAGTCCTGCCACTGATTCGATCGCTCGCGCTGAGGATCTCTAACGTGAACCGCAAATAGGGGAACACGGGAAGCATTGCGAGCACTGATGCTCGAGTTCGGGACATCCCGGAACCGCTGGCCGAGTTGCTGAAAGAGCACGCCGTCGGGAGGTCCGGCTGTTTGTTCGCAACAAAGGACGGTCACGTTCTACACCAGCGAAACGCCCTCCGCGCTTTGCACGCTACAGGCAAGAAAGTCGGCTTTCATGCTTTCCGACGATTCCGCACGGAGACATTGCGTCGAGCGCGTGTACCGGAAGACCTGACGAAGCTCTGGCTCGGTCACTCGAAACAGACTGTTACTGATCTCTACGCGAGCGGGTTGGAGAAAGACGAAGCGTGGCGGCGGGAATGGTGTGAGTGGGTGGGGTTGGGTTTTTCGTTAAATGGGCTACTTGGGCTACGAAAAGCGGCAGCAAGCGATTCTGCAAAAGCCGCGTAAAACCAACGTGGGGCAGCGATTAGAATGGCGCGCCCGGAGGGAATCGAACCCCCGACCCTCTGCTTAGAAGGCAGACGCTCTATCCAACTGAGCTACGGGCGCGTCGCGTGTAACTCAGTCACTGTACAGCGCTTGTGCTCTCAGTCGCAACGGGCAACTGAGGTACCTCGTTTGAACGCTGGCGCGAATCGACGGGCACAGTTCGACCGGCATCTCTTCCGGGTATGTGCATCCATCCGAAGATGCGGTTTCGGATGCTATTCTCGGTGGGGGTGACACAAAATTGGGCATAGCCAAAAGCGCGTCAGGAACGTGTGCCGGAATGAGTAAAGCACGAACGGACGAACCGATTCTGGCTTCGCTTCGCGGTTTCGACAAAGGCAGAATAAAGAGGAGGAACAACGGGCGTTCGCGTCAGAACGTATGAGTGCTAGTCTGGGCGAGCCTCGTTCGGCATAGTTCCAGGTATCTGGAGAAGACGTGGTTATTGTCCTCATGGGAGTCTCTGGTTCTGGCAAAACTGCCGTCGGTCAGGCGCTCGCAGCCAAACTCGGTTGGACCTTCGAGGACGCTGACGACTGGCACCCCTCGGCGAACGTCGCAAAAATGCGAAGCGGCATCCCCCTGACTGATAAGGATCGCGAGCCCTGGCTGCGGTCTTTGAATGGCGCCATTCAGGGCTGGATCGCGAATGGAAAGGATACTCTGCTGGCCTGCTCCGCCCTTAGGGAACGGTATCGCGATGCACTCCGCGGGGGAATCAAGAACAGCGCCTGTTTGCGCTTCGTGTACTTGCGCGGCACGTACGAGCAGATCGATCGGCGCCTGCGGGCGCGGAGCGGGCACTTTATGCCGGAGTCTCTGTTAAGGAGCCAGTTCGAAGCGCTCGAAGAACCGAAAGCCGAGGAAGCGTTCGCGCTGGATGCGAGAATGCCTATTCCACAAGCGGTCGACGCGATCATTGCTGGCTTGCGGCTCGACGCCTCGTCCTCGCAGAGATCATGTGCTTAGGAACTTAGTTCGGAGCAGACTTGGATTGCGACGAGCGAGCGGCGAGACGAATGAGATCCGGAAGGACCTTTCCCAAGGGATGGTTCTCTGGCGAGCCAAATGAGAAATAGATCTCGCGGTAGTGACGGTACAACTCTTCGTAAATCTTCTGCTCGGATCGTTGTGGCTCGTAAACCCGGTGTGAGGGGCAGATCTTGTCCTGAGCCTCTTCTACCGTCTTGAACGTTCCGGCAGCGAGAAAAGCGAAAATAGCTGAGCCCAGACTCACAACGCTGCTCGAAGGAACCAGCACCGGCCTACCCAGCACGTTGGCATAGACTTGGTTGAGCACGTTGTTCTTTTGCGGGATGCCGCCAGCATTGATGACGCGCTTGATCTCCACTCCGTGTTCGGACATGCGATCCAGAATCACTCGCGTGTGCAGGGCCGTACCTTCAATGGCGGCAAACAATTCATCCTGTGCCGTGGCCTGGAGATTCCAGCCCAGCGTAATGCCACGAAGATTGGGATTCACCAGGACGGTACGGTCGCCGTTGTCCCACGTCATGCGGAGCAAGCCGGTCTGACCGGCGCGGTAGGTCTCCAGTCCCTCGCTCAGCGTCTTTACGTCCGTCTCCGCGCGCGTCGCAATCGCATTGAAAATATCTCCGACTGCGGAAAGCCCGGCTTCGATCCCCGTGCGGCCCGGGTGCACGCTTCCCTGCACGACGCCGCAGACCCCGGGCACCAGGTTAACCGAGGGGGTGATTCCAATGATGCACGTGGAGGTGCCGATCACGTTGACCATGTCATCCGTGCGGCAGCCCGCGCCGATCGCATCCCAGTGCGCGTCGAAAGCTCCGACGGGAATTGGAATGCCGGGCTTCAGGCCGAGCCGTTCTGCCCAATACCGCGAGAGTCTGCCCGCAATCTGGTCGGACGGGGCATATTCGCCATCAAGCTTCTCCCGTACCCCAGCGAGCAACGGATCGACTTTCACAAGGAACTCTTCTGGCGGAAGCCCCCCGAGCGAGGCGTTCCACATCCACTTGTGCCCCATCGCGCAGATGCTGCGTTTCACTTTTTTCGCGTCGGTGATGCCGGAAAGTGTCGCAGCCACCATGTCACAATGCTCAAACGCGGAAACGAACGCGGATCGCTGCGCGGGATTGTGCCGGAGCCAATGCAGCAGCTTCGAAAAGCCCCATTCCGACGAGTAGATGCCGCCGCACCATTCGATGGCTTCCAGTTTTTCGCGATGCGCAGTTCCGGTGATTTCGGCGGCTTCGCCTTTGGCGCGATGGTCGCACCAAAGATAATATTCGCCCAGCGGCACGAGATCCTTGCCTACTGGGATCACTGAAGATCCAGTAGTATCGAGCGCAATCGCTTCTACCTGATCGCCCGAGATGCCTGCCTTCTTCACTGCCTCCCGCGTGGCGGCGGCAAGCGCACGCATGTGGTCATCATGCGACTGGGTCGCGTACTCGGGATCCTCCCGCTTGCGATGGAGAGGATACTCCGCGATGGCCGACGCGAGCAGGCCGTGTTCGCTGTCAACGATGGAGACTCGCACGCTAAGCGTGCCAAAGTCGACGCCAGCTGCAATGGCCACTAGCAGGCTCCGCGCGGCCCGTTGTGCCAGTGCATGTCCCAGCCGAAGTACCTGGTGGTAGCCTCATGCACGGCCGATGCGACCGTGGAAAGGTTCGCCGCGACATGGTGCTCGAAGCCGTTCTCGCAGATATAGTGCAGGAGCTTCTGCAGATTCGGAATCTCGACGACGCCGGCTCCCCCGAACGTGTTCAGCGAGTCCTCCGTGAACCGTCCCTCGCCCACATACCCGCGCATGAGTCCCGCCGTGTCGTCCGTTGAGAACCGCGCGAAGCTCATCTTCTCTGGCTTGATCAGTCCCACGCACGTGCCGAACGTATTTTCTTTTCCGACGGTTCCCGCGATGATTTCCTGGAAATCCATCTTCACCGACCGGAAAAAATGTTTTGGCAGATTCGAACAGTGGAAGCAGACGGCCTTGTTCGGATCGGAGCCGTAATTGTTGTTCCAATCGAGCAAAGCCGACGGCGATTCCGAGGCAAGCCGCAGTGCGTGCATGCCGAGGACCCCGCAAATATCCACTTCGCAGGCGCTGGAGAGCAGGCTATCGCTCATCATGCTCATTATCGTGCACGGCACGACGCCGAGATTCTCCTCGAGCGACGTCCAGCATTGAACGGCGCTGATCGCCACCTCCGTGGCCTTCATCCATTCGTCTACCACCGCTCCTAGCTTCGCCATCTTCATCAACGCGGGGACGGGCACCGCGCTCGAGTCCACGTATTTCTTAATGGAGGCGAGCTTCGATTGAGCCCGATCGTCGCTGTCCTTCATGCGCTCGATGCGGCCGAGAACCTCCGAAAGATCAAGCGTTTCGATCGAGATCCCATTCGCTTCCAGGATTTTCTCGCTGTAGCGAACCGTGTTGAATGCCGCCGGACGCGCGCCCAGCGCTCCGACGCGCAAATTACGGAAGCCCTTCACCACGCGACATACGGCTGCGAACCAGCGCAGATCGTCCGCAAATTCCGGCGAGTTCGGGTTCTCCGTGTGCAAAGTTGTGAGCGAGTATGGGATTCCGTACTGGCTCAGATTGTTGCAGGCCGACATCTTGCCGCAAAAACTGTCGCGTCGGAACTTGATGGTCATCTTCTCGGGCTCATCCGGTGTGGCCTGGATGAGCACAGGAACGCGGAGGTCGGCTAGCCGCAACGTGTCGGCTATGGCTCGCTCTTCGCCGAAATTCGGCAGAGTCACGATAATTCCATCGAGTTGTTCGCGTTTGCTTTTGAACAGATCAGCGCAACGCCGCGATTCTTCGCGAGTTTCCACCGCGCCGTACTTGCTTTGCTCGGGACTCAGTGCCACCACATCCATTTCCGCGCCTTCCAGTGCGCGGACCATTTCTTCCCGCCCGCTCTTCGCCAAATGATCGGGAAAGAAACCGCGGTTGCCCACAATCATGCCCATCGTCATCTTCTTCTTGGCCATGACGCTCCCCAGTCTCGGACCTTGCCGCCTGCAATCTCGGCGCTGCAGCTGACTATCAACAATCGTCGCTACGACGAACCCCGTCCTTCCTTAGTCTGTCCGTAGTAAGCCGTCGTTCCGTGTTTCCTCAAGTAGTGCCGGTCGTGCAATACCTGCTCAATTGGCCGCGCCTCTGCATTGATCAACAGTGTGTAATAGGCCATTCTCGCTACCGACTCCAAAATCACTGCATTGTGGGCCGCCTGCCCGACGTTCGAGCCCCAGGTGAACGGCCCATGGCTTGCCACCAGCATCGCCGGAACGCTCGAGCAGTTCCCACCCTTCACTTCCCGGATGATTGCATCTCCAGTGTTTTTTTCGTACTCGCCTTCAATTTCTCTTCCCTCCATCGGCTCGGTCACCGGTACCGGACCGTGAAAATAGTCGGCGTGGGTCGTGCCGAAACATGGGATCGCTTTTCGAGCCTGCGCCCAGGCAGTTGCGTATTCCGAATGCGTGTGTGCGATGCCTCCGATTTCGGGAAACGCTTTGTACAGCGCCAGGTGAGTGGGAAGATCCGACGAAGGTCGAAGTTTGCCTTCGACTACCCGGCCGTCCAGTTCAGTCACCACGAGATGTTCGGGCTTCATCTCCTCGTATGGCACACCGCTCGGTTTGATCGCCACCAGTCCGGCCTCGCGATCGATTCCACTGGCGTTTCCGAAGGTATACAGCACCAATCCGCGCCGCACCAGTTCGAGATTGGCCTCCAGCACCTCTTCTCGCAGAGCTTCCAGTCTCATCAACCCTCTTGTTTTCCTCCGCGACGGTCGACCATCTTCACGCGCGTCCCAGCGGGACCTTCCTCCAGCAGAACTAAATCCGAGTCCTCTTCGTCCGCTGAGGAAACAGCTCTTTGTGTTATCGCGTCGAAAACCTGAACTCCGTGACTTGACGATAACGCTGCCCAGGTTTCAACTCGGTCGTCGGAAACTTGGGCTGGTTCGGAGAATCTGGGAAGTGCTGCGTCTCGAGAGCCAGAGCTGCGCGATGCACGTACACTTTCCCATCCTTGCCTGTGATCGTTCCATCCAGAAAATTCCCGGTGTAGAACTGAATTCCTGGCTGGGTGGTCCAGACCGTCAAAACGCGTCCCGAAGTCGGGTCATATACTTCCGCTGCCTCGCCGAACTCGCCTGCCGGCTTATCTAGGACCCAGTTGTCGTCATATCCCTTGGCATTGTGCAGTTGCTCGTTATTTTCGTTTATGCGCGAACCAATCACCGTCAATTTGCGGAAATCGAACGGCGTCCCAGCCACCGGCTCCGCCACTCCGGTCGGAATCAGGTTCGTGTTCACCGGAGTGAAGTGGGAAGCATTGATCTTCAGTTCGTCATGAAGAATCGTCCCGTTTCCTTGTCCCGACAGATTCCAGTAGGAATGGTTGGTGAGATTCACCACAGTGTCCTTGTCCGTGGCAGCCGAATAGTCGATGTGCAACGCATTGCCGACGAGCGTGTACTTCACGACGGCGGTCAGCGTCCCGGGAAATCCCTGATCGCCGTCCTTGCTTACATGCGTCAGTTCGATGCCGTTCTCGATTTCTTTTGCCTTCCATACTACTTTGTCGAACCCGCGAGTGCCCCCGTGAAGCGTATTGTCGCTGTCGTTCTTGGGTAGCGTATAGGTGTGGCCTTCCAGCTTGAATTGCCCGTGCGCGATCCGATTCGCATATCGGCCGATGAGAGCGCCGAAATAAGGTCCCGGGTTCTTCTCGTATCCGTTGACCGAATCGAAGCCGAGGACAACGTCCTCAATTTGCCCTTTTCGATCCGGAATCTTCAGGGACTGGACGATACCGCCGTAGGTCATGATCCGCGCCTCGACGTTCCCGTCCTTCAGGGTGTAGATTTCAACGGGAATTCCGTCCGTGGTCTTACCGAAGAGCTGTTTTGTCACTTGCGTCTTCGCCTCCAGACTGAGCGGCAGCATACCGAGCACCGCAATCATCGCGACTTTAGCTCCTGCTTTTGGCCAACACATTTCCGCGCGCCTCCATTCAGATATGCTACGCGCTCCACTGGACCACGGTGTAGGAGCGCGGCGGAACCTCAAACCTTGTTTTCCCATCCGATGTCATGGGCTTCTCTAATTCCTGCGGCACCACTGTCCGAGGCGATTCGAAGCTGTTGAACGCCTTGAGGTCATCCCCGGTCAAGACCAGAGAAGTGAGCGCTTGCCCGGGAGGCTGGTCCTCCCAAACCACTTCCACAGCGTGCGTCCGCGACAAATCCCGGTTCAGAACGAACAACGAGACTTTCCCGTCCTCGGCCTTCGTTCCAACTACGTCGAGGTACGGAACATCACCGATTCGTTCTACCTCATACGTGGGCGATTCCGTCAGCACCTCCAACACCGTTCCGCTCGCGAAGTGGAGGCCCCAGCTATAAGGGTAATAAATCGTCTGCAGGCAAACGCCGTTCTCGTTGGTCATGACCGGCGCGATGACGTTGACCAGCTGCGCCAGGCACGCAATCTTCACGCGGTCCGCGTGCCTCAACAGAGAATTCACCAGCCCCCCGACCAGCAGCGCGTCTTCAAGATTGTAAACCTCTTCGAGCAGATGCGGAGCCACCTTGCGGTGGCCATCGCCGTCCGTCTCTCGATACCATACGTTCCATTCGTCGAACGAAAGCCAAAGACGCTTGGGCGAATGATGGCGCGCTTGCACCAGGTCGCAGACGGCGAGCGTCTGTTCGATCTGCCGGTCCATCGTCAGATTCAACGCAAGATATTTTGAACTGTTACCTCCGGTCGCCTCTTCCGTGTTCCCGAAATACCGGTGCAAGGAAAGGCCGTCTACATATCCGTAGCACTGCTCGAGTACTTCCCGGTCCCACTCCAGATAAGTCGGCATGAGCGGCCCACTCGACCCGCACGCGATCAGCTTCAGCGAATGATCCACGTATCTCATCTGCCGCGCCGCGTCCGCGGCCTTGTATCCATATTCCGTCGCCGACATGTGCCCGATCTGCCAGGGACCATCCATTTCGTTCCCGAGACACCAGTGCTCGATGTTGTACGGCTCCGGATACCCGTGCTTGCGCCGCAGATCGCTCCACTCGGTGCCTTTTTCGACGTTGCAATATTCAACGAGCGCCGCCGCTTGCTCCGGCGTTCCCGTTCCCAGGTTGAGTCCCATCAGCGGCTTCGTTCCCACCGCATTACACCAGGCCATGAACTCGTTCGTTCCGAATTGATTCGTCTCAATCGAGTCCCACGCCTTGTCCAGCACCACTGGTCGGTCTTTCTTAGGCCCGACGCCGTCCAGCCAATTGTAACCGGAGACGAAATTTCCTCCGGGATAACGAATGATGGGAACTCCGAGCTTGCGAATCTCGGCCATCACGTCTTTGCGGAACCCGTTCGCGTCCGACAGATTCGAGCCGGGCTCATATATTCCTCCGTAGATCGCCCGGCCCAGGTGCTCGAGGAACGAACCGAAGAGATTTGGATCGAGCGCCGCAATCTTCCGGCGCGAATCGATGTAGACACGCGTCACCTGCTGTACGTTCGAAGGTCTTGATTGCGCCCCGAGAAGCCGGCCGAACAGAAGGTCCGCGGACCAAGCCACGCTCGCCGTTGCCGCCTGGCGCAAGAAATTCCTCCGCAATGGCGAAAACATCTCTTTTCGAGAAATCTTCAATGCATGGCCTCGCGGTCGGCAAAAAGATTTGGCGTAAACGATTACTAGAGTCGAGCAACTATAAATGTGGGTACGCCCGCAGTACAAGTGTTTTCCTCGAAACGTACGGGCAGCTTCGGGTTCTCCTGGTCTCGGCAAGTGGGCCGGTGGCCTCCTGAGTCTTGACAATCTCGCAACTGCCAGAGTACGCTTCAAACCTTAGGGAAAACGCTTTCGCGTGCCTCGGTCGATGCGCGTTGCCTTTATCCGAAGGAAAACGCCGTTCGCTCTTTTCCGCAATTTTCGAAATCGCGCTCGATGCGATTCCGGCTGCCGTCCGTTGTTCTTGGCTTTCGGACTCCGAACAGTTGAGGAGTGAACGTTGAATATCCACGAAGTGGCGAAACGAGCCAGAGTCTCCATCGCCACCGTTTCCCGAACGATCAATGGTGTCCCTACTGTTGCTCCACAGCTTTCGCGCCGCGTTTGGAAGGTGGTTGAAGAGCTCGGCTACTACCCGAACACGCAGGCGCGCGCCCTCGTTTCAGGCCGCAGCCGGATTTTCGGTTTGATCGTTTCAGAAATCACCAACCCGTTTTTTCCCGAAATCGTCCAGGAATTTGAAGATGTCGCCGTCCAGAACAACTACGAAGTGCTGCTCACCTCGACCGTCCACGATTCCCGGCGTATGGCGCTTTCTGTCCGTCGGATGATCGAACGCCGCGTCGAAGGCGTGGCTGTCGTGACGTTCGGAATGGAAGAAGCGCTTCTCGATGACCTGAAGTCGCGCAACGTACCGCTCGTTTTTGTCGACGTGGGACCCTCGCTGCCGCGATTCAGCAACATTCGCATCGACTACCTGCATGGAATACGTCAGGCCGTGCAGCACGTGGCGGCGCTGCGCCACCGGAGAATCGCTTTCATTTCCGGGCCCCTCACCCTGAAATCGGCCATCGCTCGCAAGCGGGCGTTCACGCAATCCATGCAGGAAATCGGCATGGCAACCGAACCGGAATACTTGATCGAGGGCAATCACACGATGGAAGGCGGGATCACTGCTATGAAGTGTCTCCTGAGTTTGCCGAAACGCCCCACCGCTGTGCTGTGCTCCAACGACATGACCGCCGTCGGAGCGATGAGAGAAAGCTACGATCAGGGAGTACGCGTCCCGACGGATCTGTCCGTGATCGGATTCGACGATATCCGGCTCGCGCAGTTCGTCACGCCGCCGCTCACCACCGTGAGGATGTCGCAGACGGAAATCGCGCGGCTGGCGTTCAATGCTTTGCTGGCGGAGGTTCAGCGCAAGACTCCATTGCCGGAGGGATCGGAGTACTCTCTAACGACCGCTCTGGTGCTGCGCGAGTCCACGGCCATGGCTCCAAGTGAAATCACCCCCGCGAAGGGCGATGACCGACGGCGCGAAACGGGCGGGACGCAGCGCTGAAACGATCTCTGCCAGCCGGGCGGGGCTTTTCGCGTGGTTTTCCCCGACTGCCCCCCTCTCAATCTAACTTGCATTTTACAAGTAATATTGTTAGGGTTCTCGGATGCCGCGGACCAAGCTGAAGCGCCGGTCCGGCTGTCCTGTGAGCGTCTCTCTCGAAATCCTGGGCGATCGCTGGTCGCTCCTGATCGTGCGAGACCTGATGGTTCGCGGCTTGAGGACATTTAAGGAATTCCAGGAATCTGGCGAGCATATTGCGTCGAACATTTTGGCGGACCGTTTACGGAAGTTAGAGGGAGCGCATATCATCTCAGCGGAGGTGCAGAAAAGCGATGGGCGAAGGATCAGTTACCGGCTCACGGAGAAAGGGATTGATCTAGCGCCCGTTCTGTTGGAGTTGCTGATTTGGGGGGCGCAGCACGAGGATACCGCAGCGCCGTGCGCGCTCGTCGCGCACATGGAAAAGAGCCGCCAGGGCGTACTTGCTGAGGTCCGCCGGCGCTGGCAGGAACGGGATCAGGTGCCCTTTCTACCCAAGTTCAAGGATTCACGCGCTGGGCGTACTGCGCAACGACGACGAGGAAAGAGCTAGCGTTCGCTGGCGAGTATTGATGTCCGGGGTCGTCTGGTAATTGCAGTGATCGAATAAATCGAATGCACGTGTTTGCGGAGGCGAGCGATGAGCGGAGTACGAGTTCTGGTGGGCACGCGCAAAGGCGCCTTTATTCTGACTGCAGACGGGAGGCGCGAAAAATGGGACGTCAGCGGCCCGCACTTTGCCGGTTGGGAGATTTACCACGTCAAGGGGTCGCCTGCCGATCCGAATCGGCTCTACGCGTCGCAATCGAGCGGTTGGTTCGGGCAGGTGATCCAGCGCTCCGATGACGGCGGTAAGACCTGGACCACGCCTGGCGGCGAATCGTCGACTCCTCCCGCCGGCCCGCCCAAGGGCCAGAGTAATAAGTTCGTGTACGACACTTCGTCTGAAGCCGGCAAGCCACTGACGACGCATCAGTGGTATGACGGCACCCAGCACCCCTGGGAGTTTAAGCGCGTTTGGCATCTCGAGCCTTCGCTTACCGACCCCGACACAGTATACGCAGGAGTGGAAGACGCCGCCTTGTTCCGTTCGGCTGATGGTGGCCAGTCGTGGCAGGAACTCTCGGGCTTGCGGGGACATGGCACGGGGCCGAAGTGGCAGCCCGGCGCGGGCGGCATGTGTCTGCACACGATTCTCCTCGATCCGAGCAATCCCCAGCGAGTCTATATCGCCATCTCCGCCGCGGGCGCGTTTCGCACCGATGACGGTGGCAAAACGTGGCGCCCAATCAATCGTGGCCTCAAGTCGCCGTTCCTTCCCGACCCGACCGCGGAAGTTGGCCACTGCGTTCACCATGTCGCACTCCACCCGTCTCGGCCGAACACGCTCTTCATGCAGAAGCACTGGGATGTCATGCGTTCAGACAACGCGGGCGACGACTGGCAGGAAGTCAGTGGGAACCTACCCACGGATTTCGGCTTTGTCATCGACGTTCATGCCCATGAACCAGAAACCGTGTACGTAGTGCCCATTAAGAGCGACGGCGAGCACTTTCCGCTCGAAGGCAAGCTTCGCGTGTATCGCAGCCGCACGGGCGGAAACGAGTGGGAGCCCCTGACAAGAGGCCTGCCCCAACGCGACTGCTTCGTGAACGTGCTGCGCGACGCAATGGCCGTCGACTCCCTCGATTCGTGCGGCATTTATTTCGGCACTACCGGTGGGCAGGTGTACGCTTCTTCCGACGCCGGTGACACCTGGGCGCCGATCGTTCGCGATCTTCCGGCCGTTCTCTCGGTCGAAGTCCAAACGCTTAGCTGAGCCGAGAAGAGGCATCTCATAAACAGAAGCCCTTGAAGTTCCGCTGACAGGTTGCCGGGGACAAGACAGGATATATGAACCAGATCAGGGTCGTACTTCCGCCGCATTTGCGGGCGCTGGCGCGCGTCAGCGGCGAAATCCAACTTCGTCTGGAAGGCAACGTCACGCAGCGCGCGATTCTCGACGCGCTTGAGTCTCAGTATCCCATGCTGTGCGGGACGATTCGCGACCACGCTACCCATCAGCGCCGCCCTTTTCTGCGTTTCTTTGCCTGCGCGGAGGATTGGTCGCATGAACTGCCCGATGCGCCACTTCCGGACGCAATTGCCGCTGGGACGGAGCCCTTTCTGATCGTGGGCGCCATCGCCGGCGGCTGAAGGACCCTCTCAGACGTCCGTGGAATCTTTGAAAATCTGCGATCTCCTCCCGTCTCTGATTCATCCAACAAATGGAGTGCAATTACGGCCGCGAGGAACAGGGATGAGCACACGCGCGCAAAATCTATCGGCAGGTCTCGTTGGAACGCTCTCACTGGGTGGGGAACTGCAGGTAAATCGGTTGGGCTTTGGCGCCATGCGCATCACCGGCCCCGGAATTTGGGGCATTCTTCGATCGCCCTTCGGAGCGAGTTCTGCCAGCTCCTCAACCAGCTTCCCACCGGCGTCGAAGAGTTCTTCCGCGTGATAGCTTTTCATCCAGTCTTCCAGAATCTTGATATGGTCCGGCTTGGACACGAAATCCGTCACCGGCACCTGGTGTGCGCGCCACGTTCCTTCCACTGGTTTGCCGTCCACCGTTTTCGGGCCCGTCCATCCCTTTGGCGACCGCAGCACGATCACGGGCCACGGCGGAACGCCGGACTCGCGGCCCCCTCGCGCGTGGTCCTGAATCGCGTGAATCTCCCCAATCACTAAATCGAGCGTGTGCGCCATCAATTGGTGCATCTTTTCCGGCTCGTGCCCCTCGACGAAGTAAGGCTTATATCCGTACCCGTTGAAAAGCTGGGCCAGTTCCTCGTCCTGCATTCGGCCGAGAACCGTCGGGTTAGCGATCTTATAGCCATTGAGCTGCAGGATCGGGAGCACGGCGCCGTCGCGCGCGGGATTGAGGAACTTGTTCGAATGCCAGCTCGCCGCGAGCGGACCCGTTTCCGCTTCGCCGTCGCCCACCACGCAGCAGACCAGCAGATCCGGATTATCGAAGACGGCTCCATAAGCGTGCGCCAGCGAGTAACCCAACTCGCCGCCTTCGTGAATCGAACCGGGCGTTTCCGGCGCTGCATGGCTCGGTATGCCGCCCGGGAACGAAAACTGCTTGAACAGCAAGCGAAGTCCTTCTTCGGTTTGCGGAACGTTCGGATACAGCTCGCTGTACGTGCCTTCCAGAAAAGTGTTCGCGACGATCCCCGGAGCGCCGTGGCCCGGACCCGTCACGAAGATCACGTTCAGGTCGTATTTCTTGATCGCGCGATTGAAGTGCAGATAGATGAAATTCAATCCGGGCGTTGTGCCCCAGTGGCCGAGAAGGCGCGGTTTGATGTTCTCCAGCTTGAGAGGCTCGCGCAGCAGGGGATTTTCGAACAGATAGATTTGTCCCACGGAAAGGTAATTCGCTGCACGCCAGTAAGCATGCATTTTGCGCAGCTCTTCGGAGGACAATGGCTGTTGAGAGTCGGAAGGTCTTACGGAGCCAGCAGAAGCGGAAGCCATGAGCATTCCTCCCATTTCAATTTAATCGCCGGACGGCCGGATTGGCGACTAGATATTGTGCCGCAGCGGGGCCGTCCGGTGCATTACGCTTGAATGAATACGCGGATTGAGCCCGCCTTAAGGACTGACGTTGAACGCCCGCTAGCTACGAGCGCAATCACGACTGGGTCTCCAGCCGTACAGGGTCGAGGTTGGGTGCCAGTAGTTGAATCAGCAACAGCGCGGTCAGATATGCCGAACCGGCAATCATGAATATCGGAACGTAGCTGTGCGTCCATTGCAACAAGTGTCCCGTAAAATCTGCAATGAACAGGCCGCCCACCGCGCCGCCGAAGCCGCCGATTCCGATCACGGATGCTACAGCTGAGCGGGGAAACATATCCGACGCCGTGGTGAAGAGGTTGGCCGACCATCCCTGATGCGCGGCCGCTGCGAGTCCGATGAGCGCTACGGCGGTCCACAGATCCTTTGCGCGCGCGGCAAAAACAATAGGAACCACCGCCAGAGCGCAGATCAGCATCGCCGTCTTGCGCGCTCGGTTCACTACCCAGCCGCGCCGGATCAGCGAAGACGAAAACCATCCGCCCGCGATACTCCCAACGTCCGCCGCGATATAGATCGCAACAAGCGGCGGCCCTACATTGGCAAGCGTGATCCCGTGACTCGAATTCAAAAATTTCGGCAGCCAGAACAGGAAAAACCACCAGATCGGATCGGTCATGAACTTTCCCACCACGAAGGCCCACGTCTGCCGGTGACGCAGCAGTCGGGACCAGGGGATCCGTATACTTTGCTGGGGCGGGTCCTGGCATATGAATTCGAGCTCCGCTTTGGAAACGCGGTGCTGGCGCTGCGGGATGCGGTACACGATCAGCCAAATGGCCAGCCAGGTCGCGCTTAGAAAGCTCGTGAACACGAACGCCCACCGCCAGTTGAAGTGCAGGGTGATAAACGGCACCAGGATCGGCGCGATCACGGCTCCCACATTTGTGCCCGAATTAAAGAGTCCTGTGGCGAGCGCGCGTTCTTTCCTGGGAAACCATTCCGCCACTCCCTTGATGGCCGCGGGAAAATTCCCAGATTCGCCAAATCCGAGCGCAAATCGCGCCGCGCCAAATTCGAACGCCGTTTGCGCCAACGCGTGCGACATCGCCGCCAAGCTCCATATCGTGATCGAAATCGCATACCCGATGCGGGTGCCTACCCGGTCGATTACGCGCCCCATCACCAACAATCCGATCGCGTACGCCGCCTGGAAGGCGGTGACGATGTACCCGTATTGAATCTCGTTCCATCCGATGACGTGCTGCAGGTAGGGCGCAAGAATTCCCAGGACTTGCCGGTCCATGTAGTTGATGGTTGATGCGAAGAAGAGGAGCGCGCAGATCACCCAGCGAAAGTGCGTTATCCGCGCATGAGAGTCACCGTTTCTGGCCTGTCCTTGATCGACACCGTTTTCTGCAGCCGAAGTCGCTTTATGAATGACCGTCGCCCCCAGAATGTTGTGTGACTCAGCTTACGCTTTTTCCGGCTTCCCAGAACCCGGAAATATGCGAAAGTACGTATCCGTCCGTTGATGAGAACTGACGAACCGGAGGAGTGAAGACTCAGTGGCTCTGAAAATCAAGCCTCGGGAGGGATGCCGTTGGGACTTGGTCAGCCTCGGCGAGGTGATGCTGCGGTTCGATCCCGGCGAGAAGCGCATCTCGACAACGCGCGCATTCGAAGTGTGCGAGGGAGGCGGCGAATACAATGTCGCGCGAGGGCTGAAGCGTTGCTTTGGCCTGGAAACGGCCCACGTCACTGCCTTCGTCGACAATCCTGTGGGCCGTCTCGTTCAGGACTTGATCTTTCAGTCCGGCGTCGATCAATCCCTCGTGCGTTGGGTTGCGGATGACGGCGTCGGCCGCACGGCTCGCAACGGCCTGAATTTCGTTGAGCGTGGCTTTGGCGTCCGCGCGGCTCTCGGTTGTTCGGACCGGGGCCACGCTGCGGTTTCGCAGCTCAAGCGTGGCGATATTGATTGGGACGAAATTTTCGGAAAGCACGGCGCTCGCTGGTTCCACACTGGCGGGATTTTCTGCGCTCTTTCGCCGAGCACTCCAGACGTCGCCCGCGAAGCCATGGAATCGGCACGGCGTCATGGCGCGATCGTTTCCTACGACTTGAATTATCGCGAATCGCTATGGAAGGGAATCGGCGGGAAGAAGCAGGCGCAGCAAGTAAATCGCAGCCTCGCACCACTGATCGACGTCATGCTCGGCAACGAAGAAGATTTCTCCGCGGCGCTCGGTTTCGAAGTCGCGGGAACCGACGACCACCTCACCGAATTCGAAGCCGTGGCCTTCACGAAAATGATCGAAACGGTCGCGAGGGAATTTCCGTTTTCGGTTGTCGCCACAACTCTGCGCAAAGCGAGAACTGCCACGCGCAACGATTGGGGTGCAATCTGCTATTGCGACGGATCTTTCCATGAGGCCAAACCTCGCGAGAATCTCGAGATTCTCGACCGCGTGGGAGGCGGTGACTCATTCGCCTCCGGCTTGATTTACGGCTTTCTCTCGGGCAAAGGTCCGCAGTGGGCTGTTGATTGCGGCGCGGCTCATGGCGCTCTCGCCATGACCACTCCCGGAGACACCTCAATGGCCACGCTGAAAGAAGTCTTGCAAGTCATGAAAGGAGCGAGTGCCCGGATCGCACGCTGATCTGCGTCTCCGCCGCTTTCCTCGCGAGGATGGGTATGACCAAAGATGAGATTCGCCGCCGGGTCAGCGAGATTGGGATTGTGCCGGTCGTCCGCGCGAGCAATTCAAAACAGGCCTTGCTGGCCGCTGAGGCAGTCTGTGCCGGCGGAATTCCCATCGTCGAAGTCACCATGACGGTTTCCGGTGCGATCGAGGTGATCGCGCAGCTCGCCCGAACGGCTGGCGATAATGTGCTCGTCGGCGCTGGCACCGTTCTCGATGCGGAAACGGCACGGCAGTGCATCTCGGCGGGCGCTCAATTCGTCGTCAGCCCCGGCTTCGATCGCGAAACGGTCGAGATTGTGGGCCGCGAGGGCAAACTCATGATGGCTGGCGCGCTCACGCCGACCGAAATCACCGCCGCCTGGAAGGCCGGGGCCGACTTTGTGAAAATTTTTCCCTGCGGATCAGTTGGTGGTCCGAAATACATCCGCGCCCTGCGTGGCCCTTTCCCGCAGATTCCGTTTGTCCCCACAGGAGGAGTCAATCTTGAAACGGCCGCCGATTTTATTCGTGCGGGCGCCGCCGCGCTTGGAATCGGCGGCGAACTGGTTCAAGCGGAAGCTCTGAGGTCAAGTAACGCCGAGCGGATCACCGAAAATGCCCGCAAGTTCCTGGAGATCGTCAAGAACGCTCGTGCCGGAAATTGAATCCTCCGTGACCGCCAACTCCGGACGTAAGGAACCCCTGCAACTTCAATTTGCCGAATCGGTTTGTCCGAACTGAAACGCCGTTAACGGTCCGCGCTCTGCGGGATGCGTGACGTCAGCGGCGCCGTTTCGCTGGGTAGAGATGCGGCGGCGGATTGCGCGGGCGCCGCGTTTAAATCGAAAAAGCCGGTCAAGTCCACGTGGCCCGCAAGCGTATCCACCTCCTGCCCGTGGATCAGAATTTTCAGTCGGTGCAGCGATGGCACATTGCTTTGCAGCGTCTCAACGATCGAATCGATTGTGCTTTCCTCGCTGGAAATCCCGGAAGGGGTCTCGGCGACCAGAGCATCGGAAAAATCCGCGATTGCCGTCCCATCAGGCAGGATGTAGAAGTCAAGAAGCGTCGTGTCTGTCGGCAGTGTTCGCTGTTCGGGCGTTGGCGGGTTGGAGATCAGTTCGTTCAGCACCTGTTTCGACCGCTCGACGGGATCGGACGACAGCGGAAGCTCCACGCTCACGGGTGCGAGTCTATCGGCTCCTGCGGCCCAGAAAATCCTCGCTTGGACTGTCACATCCGTCGGAGTGGCGATGGGAGGCGCCAGAACCGCTCGACGCGCCTGCTCGTCGGTACTGGGATTCTCCGAGAGGTGTTTCATCCGCTCGTGGAGACGCCCCAGGCTGGCAAGTCCGATCAGAACGGCAACTGTCAGGATACCCAGCGCGATTTTGAGATTGCGCGGCATCAATTCGTCTTTGGCGTCGTGGCCGTCCGGAACGCCTGAAGACCTCGCGCCACCGCGACAGCCAGTGGAGCCGCCAGCGCTGGAAGCGTGTTCGGGTCCTGCACTGACACGCTCGCTATTTCGATCGCCACGGCGGGTACGTCGACGGAACGCAGTTGCCGCACCGCGGCTGGTGTAGCCGTGCTCGGCGAACCACTGAAGCGCTGCGCTAATTGAACTTGTAACGCATCGGCCAGGTTTCGACTGGCGTCCATGTGCGTCAGCTGCGCTTCGTCCCATCTGACCAGCGAGTTCGCCGGCAAACCGCCTTTGAGCGCGGCGGTTGGGCTCATGGGCGGACCGACAGGAGCGCTTCCGAACTTATAGTAATAAGTGTGAACGGTTCCGAACGTGCCCATGGATGAGACGTGGAGACTGATGAAAATGGCGTCGCGATACGCGTTTGCCATCGCCGCGCGGTCCGCATAAGACGGGTTTGAGTCGTCATTCCGCGTCAGCGCCACATGAAAGCCCTGGCTTTCCAGTTCCGACCGCACCATTCGAGCGTAATCCAGCACCAGGTCCTTTTCGATGGCTCCGGTTTCTCCTCGCGCACCGTTATCTGTTCCACCGTGTGCTGCGTCGAGAACGATCACTGGGCCCGTATAAACGGGCGTCGTTGGGACAGGCGGAGACTGCCGAGGTATCAAGGGCGATTGGGGCTGAGCGGGCTTCTGCTCCTGTGCAGGGGGCTGAGCGGACTGCTCCGACGTCCCCGTCTCCCATCGATGCACAGCAACTCTCCCAGACAGGCTTGACGTCGCTAATGCTGCCGTCGCGATCAAGCAGGTCAAAGTTCGCACGCGAAAAGCATACCAGAATGTTTCCCAGCCCAACGCACAACAGCAGGACGCCCCGTCGAGCGGATCAATTGTCCTCGCGGATCATGTCCGCGGCCTTTTCGGCAATCATAATCGTGGGAGCATTCGTGTTTCCGGAGATGATTCGCGGCATGACGG
The DNA here is from genome assembly GCA_035307985.1 of Candidatus Acidiferrales bacterium. Classification (GTDB taxonomy): domain Bacteria; phylum Acidobacteriota; class Terriglobia; order Acidiferrales; family UBA7541; genus Palsa-295. The sequence goes on along the minus strand of DATGHM010000009.1, from coordinate 1,714 downwards.
AAGCATCCGCGACGCGCAGCCGTTCGATTCCTCGAACCCGCAGCCGCTGATCGACCACCGCCATTGTGTCGCTTCCCATCTTGCAGGTTCCCACCGGGTGATAGAGAGTCTGTGCGGTCGCGCGGACGAAAGCGGCGATCTGATCCGCCGTCGTGATTCCCGAACCCGGATGTAGCTCCGCTCCCCGATACGGTTGAAATACCTTCGCATGTGCAATCTCGCGCGACCTGCGAACACCCTCGACTACCACGCGCAGATCCCGTCCGGTGGATAGATAATTCGCTCGGATTGCCGGCGCATCGAGGGGATTCGTCGACCTCAGGCTGACGCTTCCGCGGCTTTCAGGTGCAAGCAGCGTGGGACCAAAACCGAAGCAGTGCTCCTTGCGCTTGTCGAGCCCATGATTCACGTAGTAAGCGGGACCAAAGAGAATCTGCAGATCGGGCGCGGAAAGGCCCTCTTCCGTCCGGAGAAAAATTCCAGCCTCCGCTACATTCGAAGTGAGTGGCCCGCGCCGAAAAATCAGCCACCGCATGAAATTGGAGGCGGACCCGGCGCTGGCGAGACTGACCGGCCTCTTGCAAATATATCCGACTGAAACCATCGGATGATCCTGCAGGTTCTTCCCAACACCGGGAATATCGTGACGGAGCGCGACTCCGGCCTTTTTCAGCTCGGGTGCCGGGCCGACCCCGGAAAGCAATAGAAGCTGGGGCGAGTTCACGGAGCCCGCGGCGAGGATCACTTCCTGTTCGGCCTGCCCTTCTTCCATCGCGCTGTTCCGAACGTACGCGACTCCTCTCGCGCGATTGTTCTCGACGATTACGCGAGTAGCATGCGCGCCAGTCAACACCTTGAGATTGCGGCGTCGCAGCACCGGCTTCAGGTAAGCGTCGGCCGCGCTCTGCCTCGCTCCGTTCTTCTGCGTGACCTGATACAAGCCGACGCCATCCGGCGCGGCGCCATTGAAATCCTCGTTCGCGCGAATCCCGGTTTCCAGCGCGCCTGCCAGAAATGCGCGCGTCAGTTCGTTCACGTAACGCAGGTCGCAGACATTCATCGGTCCGCCTGCGCCGTGGAACTGCGACTCTCCGCGTTCCTGATTTTCGGATTTCTTGAAATAAGGCAGGACGTCCGCCCATCCCCAGCCCTCGTTCCCGAGCGTTTTCCAGGATTCGTAATCCGAAGGGTTCCCGCGAATGTAGATCATCGCGTTCATCGAACTCGATCCGCCCAGCATTTTCCCCCGCGGCCAGTAAAGCCGTCGTCCATTCAGGCAAGGTTCCTCTTCCGTTGAGTAGTTCCAATCACGCGTGGACTTGAAGAGTTTCGAGAATGCAGCCGGGATGCGCACTTCCTTTGCCGAGTCGCCTCCTCCGGCTTCGAGAAGCAATACGCGGGCGTGAGCATTTTCGCTGAGGCGTGCGGCGAGAACGCAGCCTGCCGACCCCGCTCCCACAACGATGTAATCGTACGTGGTGCCTGCTTGCGTCATGATGAAGAGCCCAGGAGTATACCTCTCGCCGCTCGAACAGTTTGCGGCTTCCTTTTATTTCATGAAGGGTGTGGCTGCTGTTGTGCCTCGCTGATAATGTCCCCTTTTGTCCTCGATAGAAATGTCCCCTTAATACGACCTCTGAAAGGAGGTCAGATTGGGGCGGACAGAGATGAGTCAGGAGGAATTGCGAAGGGTGGAAGTGCTGGCGCGAGTGCG
>DATGHM010000008.1:0-22813 GCA_035307985.1 Candidatus Acidiferrales bacterium | reverse complement strand
CCTCCAGGACTCGCGGATCACAAACCCAAAACCCCAACCAAAACCCACTACAGCCCGCCTCCCGATCACCCTTGGCGCAAACCATGGAAGCGGACATTTCTAAATTGCGCAAAACCGGACATTTCTACTTTGCGTTGACATCAACCGGTGCCGGCGCTAGCGGTTCTTCCACTTCGGCGCCCGCTTCTCGACCAGGGCTCGCAGGCCTTCCTGTGAGTCTTCCAGGTCGCCCAGTTCGTTCAGGAAGACTTTCATCGAACTGCGCACGCCTTCGCGCAAGGACATGCCGAGGCTCCCCAGAATCGTTTTCTTGGCCATGGTAAGGACCGGGCCGGACTGCGCTGTGACCTTGGCGATGACTTCGCTGACTTTGTCCTGCAGCTGCTGCTCAGAAACAAGCCAGTTCACAAGGCCGAGCTCGTGCGCGCGCTCCGCCGTCATCACTTCACCTGTCAGAACAAGCTCAAGAGCGAGTTTCGGGCCAAGGATGTAAGGAAGAATGGCGGCGGCGAGTGGAGGAAACACGCCGAGCTTGATCTCAGGCTGGGCGAATCTCGCGCGGGGAGTGGCGATCACCAGGTCGCCCAGCGATGCGAGCTCGGCACCTCCGCCGAACGCAGGGCCGTCGACGATAACCAGGAGGGGCTTCGACGTATCGAGCATGGCGGAAAACGCGTTGTGGAAGGCGTCAAGCAATTGAAAAACGCGCCGCTGCGTGTACTCGCCCAGCTCAATGCCGCCGCAAAAGGCCTTAGCCGCGGAATCGAGAACGATCAATTTGACGTCGCTGCGCTCGCCGATCGAATTGATTCCCGCAGCGATCTCGGCGAGCATGCGCTCGTTCAAGAGATTGTGTTCAGGACGGTCGAGCGTCAGGCGCGCGACTTCGCCTTCGACGCGAAACTTCACATGATGGAATTCTTCAGGTCTCGGCGGAGTGAGCGCCAGCGTTCCCAGTACTTCGACCTCCCGACCGGATTTAGCCATTGGGGTGCTCCGGTAAAAGCTTAGACAGTTTCGATTTCAACCGCTACGCCCATTCCGCCGGACACACACAATGTGGCAAGGCCCCGCCGGCCTGTCGCGGGATGGTCCAGGCGGGCGGTGTTCGACCGGAGTTCCTGGAGAAGTGTGGCGAGGATGCGCGCGCCGGTACAGCCGATCGGGTGGCCCAAGGCAATCGCGCCGCCATTCGGGTTGAGCCGCGCGCGATCGAAGTGGAGTTCGCGATCGCAGGCGATCACTTGCGCGGCAAAGGCTTCGTTCAACTCGATCGCGTCGTAATCCGCGATTTTCGTGCCCGTGCGCTTGGTGAGAGCCCGGATGGCCGGCACGGGGCCAATTCCCATCACACGCGGATCAACGGCGGCGACCGTTGCGTCGACGATGCGGGCAAGGGGCCTGAGATTCAGCTCCCTTACTTTCCGTTCGCCGGCCAGAACCACGGCCGCAGCGCCGTCGGTGATGCCACTCGAGTTTCCAGCCGTGATCGTCCCGGTTTTGCTGAACACAGGCGGAAGCTTCGCCAGACTCTCGAGCGTGGCGTCGGGACGAACGTGCTCGTCCTTTTCCAGGCGCGAGACGTTGCCCTTTTTGTCATCTTTTTCGATCGGAACGATCTCCGCCTTGAACCGACATTCGGCGGCGGCGCGCGCGGCCCGGCGCTGGCTTTCCAGCGCGAACACGTCCTGCTCCTCGCGGGAAATTTTGTACCGTCCGGCGAGAATCTCGGCCGTCTCGCCCATCACGAGCCTGGAAAGAGGGCAGAGAAATCCGTCGCGATACATCGCGTCGACTAGAGGTTGATTCCCCATCTTGAAGCCCCAGCGACCCTCGACAAGGTAGGGCACGCGGCTCATGGATTCCGCCCCGCCCGCAATGATCAGACTGGCCTGCCCCAAACAAATCTGCTGCCACCCAAGAATCACCGCGCGCAAGCCTGATGCGCACGCCATGTTCACCGTGAATGCGGGAACATCGTCGCCGAGACCCGAACGCCAGGCGATTTGTCGAGCGGGATTCGGTCCTACGCCCGCGGGCCGCGCGTTGCCGAAGATCAGTTCGTCAACCCGCCAAGGAGTGGATCGTGCGTCGGGCGGCGCCGACTGACCTGGTTGACGTTCCGCCGGCAGCGGCTGCCCGAAGGCGCGCTCAAGGGCGGCCCGAACCGCGAGTACGCCCAAGTCAGGAGCTGTAAAGTCCGTCAGCATGCCTCCGAACTTGCCGATCGGAGTGCGAACTGCGCTGACGATGTAAACCGGGTCCGCCATCGTTTGCACCAGTTCCACATTGTCCGAGGCCAGTGTGTCGATTGCAAGCAGCCGTATGGCGTCTACCCGCCCGTCCCAGCCTGGCTTCTGGAACATGCCTCCGGCTCGAATCGCCACATCGATGAGGCTCGCAGCTATTTGACCGTGTGCGCGTCGGGCCGCTATAATTTGAGACTCGGCTCAGCAGATTGCAGGTGCCGATTCTGCGCCGCGTCTTATCCTGCGCATCTTGTAACAGCGCAATAAAGCAGACCGAAAAGCTCTGACGGACGGCCCTCCGGCCGGACGCGAGAGTGCGGGCGAGAAAATTCCAGATAAGGGTTCAGGAGCAGCGATGATCAAGGCAACACAGTTGCGTCCGGGAATGATTATCAAGCACGAAGGCGACCTGCACGTGATTTTCAGCGTCGATCACCGGACGCCCGGCAACAAGCGCGGCGCGATGCAGACGAAAATGCGCAACCTGCGCAGCGGCTCGATGGTGGACTACCGGTTCCGCGCCGAAGAAGTGATCGACAAGGTGGTGGTGGACGAAGTGGAATTCGAGTATCTCTACAGCGACGGCGACGGCCATCACTTCATGAACATCGAAAATTACGAGCAGCTGCAATTGCAGAACGACATCGTCGGCGACACGAAAGATTATCTGATCGCGAATCTTCCCGTGAAAATCGAGTATTACGATGGCAAGGCGATTGGCGTGTTGCTGCCCGACACGGTCGATCTGACCGTGGTCGAGACGGAGCCGAGCATTCAGAAAGCCACGGCGAGCGCCGTGATGAAGCCGGCAAAGCTCGAGACGGGACTCGTGGTCAACGTGCCTCCCTTCGTTGGCACGGGCGACCGCATCAAGGTCGACACCTCCGAAGCGCGCTATATCCAGCGGGTCCAGTAACCCCATGTCGTCACCCATTTCACATCGGCGGGAATGTCAGCGTAATCTGCGGAAGGCAGGCGTCTAGCGCGCGGTCGAGGATTTTGCGTCGGAGGCGGGGCGGCCGAAGACGCGGGCGAAGATGGCGTCGACGGCGCGCAACTGGCGATGCAAATCGAATGTGTGCGCCAGCGCCTTTTCGTCGAGGAATTTGCGGATGTTCGGATCGGCGCTTACGCGATCCTGAAAGCTCGATTCCTCTTGCCACGCTGTCATGGCGTGCGCCTGAACCCATTTGTAGGAGTCCTCGCGCGGCGCCCCATGTTCGACCAGATCCTGCAAAAGCTGCCCGGAGAAGACGAGTCCCTGCGTCGCGTTGAGATTCCGCAGCATGCGTTCGGGAAAGACCTTCATGTTGGCGACGATCTCCGCCGTGCGGTGCAGCATGTAATCGAGCAGAATCGTCGAATCGGGCAGAATGACACGCTCAACGGAGCTGTGCGAAATATCGCGCTCGTGCCATAGCGCGATGTCCTCGAAGGCCGCCACGGAATTTCCGCGCACCACGCGCGCGAGCCCGCAAATCTGCTCCGACGCCACGGGATTCCGTTTGTGCGGCATAGCCGAACTGCCGCGCTGCTCGCCCCCGAACGGCTCTTCGACCTCGCGCACCTCCGTCCGCTGGAGATGGCGAATTTCCTGCGCGACGCGTTCGAGCGACGCAGCCACGATGGCGAGCGCCGACACGAACTGCGCGTGGCGATCGCGCTCGATCACCTGGGAACTGACGGGCGCGGTGGCGAGCCCGAGCCGCGTACAGATTTTGTATTCGATATCCGGTCCGAGGTGAGTGCACGTCCCGACAGCGCCTGAGATTTTTCCAACGGCAATTTGCTGCGCGGCGATGCGGAAGCGTTCGAGATCGCGGCGATTCTCCGAATACCAGTTCGCGATCTTCAGTCCGAATGTGATGGGCTCGGCGTGAATTCCGTGCGTGCGGCCGATTTCCGGCGTGTCCTTGAACTCCCAGGCGCGACGCTCGAGCACGTCGCCGAAGCGTTCGATGCCTTTCTCGATCAGGCGGGAAGCCTCGCGGATCAGCAAAGCCTGCGCGGTATCGACCACGTCATTCGACGTGAGGCCGTAGTGGAGCCAGCGCGCCGCCTCGGGATCGCCCACCGATTCCTGTACGGCTACGGTGAAGGCGATCACATCGTGCCGAACTTTCGATTCGATTTCGTTGATGCGGGCGACGTCGATCCGGGCGCGCTCGCGCAGTTTTGCGGCGGCTTCGCGCGGAACAGTGCCCGCTTCCGCGAGCGTTTCGGTGGCGGCGAGTTCTACCTCCAGCCATTTCTGGAAGCGGTTCTCGTCGCTCCAGATGCGTCCCATCTCCGCGCGCGTATACCGTGGAATCAAGATCAACTCCAAGTTTCGAATAAAGGCAATCGATGATACCTGAAAACACCGCGTTGCGCGAACAGGCGTGCGGGTTCGGGCAGGCCTAAGTCGCACGTTTTCAGGCGCATGGCGGAATTCCAGGCGCCAAACGACTTACTCCCGAGAGTTGTTGCACTACAACTCGAAGGGGCCGATAGGGACGCGCTGGGAGGCGATGTGGAGCCTTCCCTGATAGGCAAACAATTCAGGGCGGCTGGCGAGGGCTTGCTCGGCGGAAATCTGGGCCAGATCGGGCGTGTTGTTCTGCTCGGACAGGTGCGCAAGAACGAGATGCCGCGCGCGGCCGTCGAATACCTCCGAGTCAGCCAGAAAATCACTTACCACCGTATTCGAGAGGTGGCCGGTGCGGCTCATCACGCGCTGCTTGATGTACCACGGGTATGGCCCCACCTTCAGCATATCGAGATCGTGATTCGATTCGAGAATCAGGAAATCCGATTCGCGCAGGTGATGCTTCACGAGTTCGGGCATGTAGCCCAGATCGGTGACGATGGCCACCTTCGTGCCGTTCGATCGAAAGGCGTAGCCCACCGGGTCGGCGGCATCGTGGGGAATCGCAAACGGCGAAATCTCGATATCGCCGATCTCGAATCGCGCACCGGGACGCACGAACTCCACTCGCTCGAGCTTCGTCTTCGGGCTGTCCGCGTAAACCTTCAGAAGTTCGAAATAAGTGGGCTGCGTGAGATAGGCCGGGCATTTCCAGTCGCGCGCGAGCTGCGCCAGCCCGCCGCAATGATCGGAGTGTTCGTGCGTGACGAGTATGGCGTCGACGCGCTCCGGGCGGCTGCGGCCGAGCGACTCGAATCGACGAAGCATTTCGCGACGGCCAAGCCCGGCATCAATGAGGAGAGTGGTGTGTTCCGTTTCGAGCAACGTGCAGTTGCCCGTGCTGCCGGAGGCAAGAATGGAGATCCGTAACGCGATGCGTCAGCCCTGGGCGGCGTCGAGCGGGAACTGCCGTTCGACTGACGTTCTTTTTCCGCCGCGAGGAATATTGTCAGAAAGGCCAGCGCGGCGCAAGAACAGAAACGGGCGGATTCCAGAAAGATGCAAGGGAGGGGCCAGAGCAGGTGAAGAGAGATCCTTAGACTCCGTCACGCGCCGCTGCGCGCGAGGAAACGAGAACCGCAGGACTCCCCTAAAGATGACAGCGCGGGTCTCCCGTGGGCGTGAAATTCAGGCTCCTCTTCGAAATGACGCGCGCGCGATCGAATCGGCCAAAAAAATAAGGGTGGGGCGGCAGGCGGCGGCTAGACGGCGAGCTGGGAGCGAGTAAGCTGAAAGCCGTTCAGGTTGCCGACAACCGAGGCGGCGACGCGCTCCATCTGGAAAAATTCGCGCGCAACTTCCCGGACTTCCTCTGGCGTGACGCTCTCGAGCATGGCAATCAGCTCTTCCGGAGTGAAATGGCGATTGAAGTAGAGATGATAGCGCGCGAGGCTGTTCATGCGCTGGCCGGTGCTCTCGAGCGCGAGCAGCGTGGAGCCCTTGAGATGGTCCTTCGAGCGCCGCAGTTCTTCGGCAGTGAGCAGTTCATCCTTCACACGCCGGAACTCCTGCATCACGCATTCGACGACCTTGGGCGCCGTGTCGATCGATGTACCCGCATAGACGGAGAGCATGCCCGCATCCCTGTACGCATTGAGCTCGCTGAAGATCGCGTACGCAAGCCCCAGGCGTTCTCGAATGTTCTGGAAAAGCCGCGAAGACATTCCGCCGCCGAGAACGTTGTTCAGCACGGAAACGGCAAAGCGCCGGCGGTCGGACATGGGGAGCGCCGCAACTCCGATGCAGATGTGCACCTGCTCCAGTTCGTTCTTTTTGCGCAAGGTGATGTGCGGGGCGGGATGAGGAACGGAGTCAGCGCCAACTTCGGGTGAGGGCGTGAGGTTCGCGAAGCGATCGGCCACAAGATCGACGAACCTGGAATGCTCGAGCCGCCCGGCAGCCGTAATCACCAGGTTATTGGGCGCGTACCAGCGGCGGAACCAGGATTCGACCGTCGGACGGTCGAACGCCGACACCGTTTCGGGCGTGCCCAGAATCGGCCGCGCCAAAGCGTGCGGATTCCAGAAATTCTGCGTGAACAATTCGTGGACCAGGTCCTCGGGATTGTCCTGCGTCATCCGAATTTCTTCGAGGATGACAGATCTCTCGCGGTCGATGTCCTCGGGGGCGAACTTGGGCTCGAGGAGCATGTCGGACAGAACGTCGAATGCGCGGGGCAGATGTTCGTCGAGAATCCGGGTATTGAAGCAAACCATTTCCTTGGAGGTAAAGGCGTCGAGCATGCCTCCAATACTGTCCACTTCGCGCGCGATGTCTTCGGCCGTCCGGCGGCGCGTTCCCTTGAAAACCATGTGCTCGATGAAATGAGAAAGGCCGTTCACGTCGGCCGGCTCGCGCCTCGATCCGGAGCGCAGCCAGATGCCGGCGGAAACGGAGCGCACGTGCTCCATCGGCTCGGTGATAACCACCAGGCCGTTGGGCAAAGTTTCCTGATTCACACCTTGAGCAATCTCAGTCATGCAAGAACATTCTCGCACGCAAAGGAACGGCTGTCATTCGTGGCGAAAGTACGTGTGAGGAAAATGGCCAGTCCCCGCGTTCAGATTCGATCCGGCTGCACGAATCTCAGCTCGCGCCGCAGCGAGCGGGTGCTCGAAAAATCGGGCAGTTTCGACGTGCTATGATGAAGCCAATGACGCCGCGCGATTCAGGCCACACTCGCAATCTTCTGGGCAAATCAGCCGAGGAACTGCGCCAGTTCGCGCAAATGCTCGGCGAACCACCCTACCGCGGAACGCAAATCTATCGCGCTCTTTATGCAGAGCGGCGCTCGAATTTTGCATCTATGACGAATCTGCCCGCCACGCTGCGCGAACGGCTTGCGCGCGAGAGCGAGGTCGCTCTGCCGCATGTTCAGCGGACGTATCGCTCCGCAGACGGAACCGTGCGCTATGTGCTGTCCTTATTCGGACCCGGCTCGGTACCCGAACGCCCGGCGGGAGCGACCGTCGAGACCGTGTTCATGCCCGAAGACAAACGCCAGACGATTTGCGTTTCAGCGCAAGCGGGATGCGCGGTGGACTGCGGCTTCTGCCTGACGGCGACCCTCGGATTGATCCGAAATCTTACCGCCGGAGAAATCCTGGGACAAGTGCTCGTGGCGCTCGGAGACAATCGCGACGCGCTCAAGCCTCAAACGAACGTGGTGCTCATGGGCCAGGGCGAGCCGCTGCTGAACTACGACGCCGTGATGGCCGCGATGCGAATTCTGCTCGATCCAAAGGGCATGGCCATTTCGCTGAAGCATGTGACTCTCTCGACCAGCGGAATCATCCCGGGCATCGAGCGGCTCGCTAAAGAGAAGGTTCGTCCGAAACTGGCCGTCTCGCTCAACGCGTCGTGCGACAAACAACGCGACGAAATCATGCCCATCAATCGCAAATACCCGATCGAGAAGCTGCTCCAAGCCTGCCACGAATACCCGTTACGCCCCTGGGAAAAATTGACGTTCGAATACGTGCTTCTCGGAGGATTCAACGATTCCGCGGAAGACGCGCGCAGGGTAGCCAAACTGGTGTCGAACCTGCGCGCAAAGGTGAACCTGATCCCCTGGAATCCGGGCGACTTGCCCTATCAGAAGCCTGATCCGGCGCGCATCGAGGCGTTCCGCGGGATTCTCAGTGATAAAGGCGTCCCGGTTTTCGTCCGGTACTCGCGCGGGCAGGACGTGATGGGCGCCTGCGGGCAACTGGCCCTGCTGGAGTCTGCGTCAACGAATCTCGCCCAAATTTCTCCCGCCACGCTTTGACCGGCACAACCGGCTTGCTCCATCCCACCCTTAACGAATCCCGATCGCTGCCATGAGACGCCCGGTCTGCCGCTCCTTGCGATAGCTGAAAAACAAGTCCGTGCGGCAAGCGCTACAGAATCCCGAATCGACGATGTTTTGAGCCGGCACGCCCGCCGCACCCAGAATGGCGCGGTTCGCCGCGATCAGATCCAAATGCACGCGAGGCGGTTCCGGAGCATGACCGGGCGGGGCCATGGTCAGCCATGGAAGCCAGTTCGGATCGTTGTCGCCGTCCGCCGTCGCGTCAAACGGCCCTTCGAACCAATCGCGCGCGTTGGGGAACTGAGCGGCGAATTCTTTCGCGACTTCGTGGCCAACCTCGTAGCAGGTACGGCCAATTCCCGGACCGAGCGCGGCGATCACGTCTTCAGGCTGCGTGCCAAATTCCATGCGCATACGCCCCAGCGTTTTTTCCGCGATGCGGCTCAGCGTGCCGCGCCAGCCGGAATGGATCGCTGCAATGGAGCGCGTCCGTGTATCGGCAAGAAGAATCGGAATGCAATCGGCTGTCTGGATTGCCAAAAGGATCCCCGGGGCGCGCGTGAAGAGCGCATCGCCCTTGAGCAGAGCTCCAGAAGTTGATACTTCGACGCGATGAGCCAGATCCGAATGGATTTGCCGCAGGGTCACCATCTTCATCTTCCCCGCTCCGGCCGCCGCAGCAAATTTCCTTCTGTTTTCAACCACGTGGCCCCGCTCGTCCCAGTCAGTAAAGCCGAGATTCAGCACATTCTCCGTTTTGCCGCGGCCGCCCGCGTTCTGCAGCTCGCTGATTCCGCCCGGACGCGTGCTGAAGCCGTGAACCAGCCACTCTAAATTCGCAAACGGCCGCGCCGTCAGGATTTGCAGTCCGTCCGCGTTGGGCATGGCCCAATCCGAATTTTCAGCAGCAGCGCGGTCGCCGCGAATCAGCGGCTGCTTGGGAAATGCTTTTTCTCCAGCGGTCATGGTTTCCCGTTCAATCCGAATGCCCTTCGATATTATAGGTATAATTGCCGCGGCAGGGCGGGGCCAGGACGTTCTCGACAACGGGCGCGCGCTGCCGGGGATACCGTGATCGTCGGCTTAGGTTTGGATATCGCGGAAATCGACCGGATCGCGCAGGTCCTGACGCGGCATGGGACCGCGATTCTGGAGCGGCTCTACACGCCTCGCGAAATCACCTATTGCGAGAGCCACAAGAACAAGTTCGAGCGCTACGCCGCCCGTTTCGCGGCCAAAGAAGCAGCGATGAAGGCGCTCGGAACCGGTTGGCGGCGTGGCGTGCGCTGGCGAGACATCGAAGTGGTCAACGCGCCTGGGGGCAAACCAACCCTCCGGTTGGACGGAGCAGCGCGGCAAATCGCCGACGGGCTGCGCGCGAAGAATATTTCGCTGACGATAACACACAGCGGCAACCTGGCCGTGGCGCAGGTGATCTTCGAAGACGGAGGTTAGGGAGGAAACAGGCGACGCTGCTTCGGCCTAAATTGGAGCCTGAAATGCCTGTGGCCCATTGCTGCCGCCTTGCAGCGAATATCGCCTCGTAATTTCGGCAGCCGACCCGGTTGCCTGAACCCGTACCCACTGATTGGCCGGGACGTGACCTTCGATCCGCACGGACAAGTAGTTTCCCGTCAGGCACTCGGTCCAGCCGCTTCCTTGCCGGTGAAGCGTCAACGCTTCCTCCCGCCGAGAAGATTGGGATTCCCGAAATGCCGCCGATTTGCGCGTGCCGATCGCTCTCAAGGTCCGGGCCCGTTCCCGAATGATGGGTTCACTGACGCGAGAGTCGAAGCGCGCCGCTTCCGTTCCCGGCCGCGGCGAAAAGGAAAATACGTGCAAATAAGCGAAAGGCAGCCTCTCGATCAGATCGGCCGTTTCGGCAAAGTCGTCTACCGTTTCACCGGGGAACCCCGCGATCACGTCGGCTCCGATTCCGGCGTTCGGCAGCTTGGCGCGAATCAAACCGATGCGCTCGGCATAATGTTCCGCTCGGTACCAGCGGTGCATGACCTTGAGAATCCGGTCCGAACCGGACTGCAGCGGAACGTGAAAATGGGGCGCGATGCGATTCGACGAAGCCGCCAATTCGACGAAATCGCGCGTAACGTCCTGCGGTTCGATGGAGCTGAACCGAAGCCGCTCGAGATCGGTCTCCGCAAGAATCCGTTCAACAAGCTCCGCGAGACTGGAGCGCGGCGCGAGGTCCCGCCCATAGCTTCCCAGATTGATTCCGCTCAAAACGATTTCCTTCGCGTCGCAACCGACCAGCCGCCGAACCTCCTGAATCACAGCCGCCTGAGGGAGACTTCGGCTGCGCCCGCGGACGAACGGAATCACGCAATACGAGCACCGATGACTGCATCCATCCTGTACTTTCAAAATAGGCCGCGTTCGATCCGGCCGGGAAACGGCCAGCGGAGCAATCGGGCTTCCCTCGCTTGCGAAAATATCGCCCGTCAAAATCTTCGTGGGTCCGTTCGCCAACGACATGGGCTCTTCAATCTGAGAGAGCGCGACAAAACCGGGCCTCGGTTCCTCGGCCCTCGGAATCGGGTGCTCGCCAAAGCCGGCGAGAGCGTTCGGAATCTCCGAAAAATGCGAATTGCCCACGACCAGCAGGACGCCCGGTAGAGTCGCAAGATCCTCCGGCGCACGTTGGGCGTAACAGCCGGTTACCACGATACGCGCCGAAGGATTCGCGCGGTGGATTTTGCGCACCGTCTCGCGAGCCTGCGCGTCGGCTGCCGCCGTGACCGTGCAGGTGTTGAGCACAACAATGTCCGCCCGCGAGTGCTCTTGCGTGAGCGTCAACCCGTTCGCGAGCAACTGCTGGCGCAACGCGGAAGCGTCTGCTTCCGTGGCACGGCAACCAAAGTTCTGAACGGAAAAAGTGGACATCGACGGAATTCGCAAAACAGAAATCAGAGGGAAATTATAGCAGGACGGAAGAAGACCGAGGGGCCGGCCGTTTACGTTCCAGCGCTGCGGCGCTGAAAACAGAGGAGAATCAAGTCGGCGCGCCGGCGAACACCGAATTTGGCCAACAGATTGGACACGTGAAATTTCACGGTACGCTCAGAAATGTGGAGGCGGTCAGCCACTTCTTTGTTGGCCAGGTTTTCCAGCAGGCTGTTGAGCACTTCCTGCTCGCGACGGCTCAACTCCGCAGGAGAATCTCCACGGAGCCTGCGTCCCTGCGTGCTGCTCAAAATCGAATCGACGAAGCGCGAGAGCACGGCCCGGGGGACCCAGAAGCCGCCGTTGGCAACCAGCGGCAGCGCCCGGGGCAGTTGCTCGCGGGCTTCCTCGTAGTTCAGAATTCCTTTCACTCCCTGCCGTAACAAACTGTAACTCTCCTCGTCCGCCAGCTTCTCCCCTACCACCAGGAGCCGCGACGTGGGATAGCGGTCCAGAATATTGCCCAGCAGGGCGCCCGTGGCCTGACGGGCCGCGTGGGCGTCGATTACATAGACCGGAGCACGCGGGACCTCGAGGTTCCTCAAGTCAGGCGCCAGCATGGAATCGAGTTGCTTCGAGACGATCTGCAGGCCTGAGTCTCCCAGGAGGCGCCGGAACTCGTCGATCACCATCGGGTGGGGAGATAGCAGGCAAACCTTCAGATTCGACTTTGGCGCAGCCTTGGGCATCGGACTCTCAGGCTAGCGAAAACAAGGGGAAGGAGCAAGGAGACCGCGCGGTCGGATTTTCCAACATGATAATGGGTCCCCGGGACCCGCCCAAGCCACATTTCAGCCGGAGGTTCGCTTCAGAACTGGGATCGGTCAGTCGGCAGGGAGCGACGGCTGGGTGGGATCGGTTTGCATCTGGGACCCTTTCTGTGGCCGCTTCGAGGGCAAGCCCGCTTGCCTGACCTTATAGAGGAGGGCCCGGTAGCTGATCTTCAGAGCCTCCGCAGCCTTGCGGCGATTCCAATGATTCGCCTGGAGAACTTTGAGAATCAGCTCGCGTTCCATGCGCCGCGTGACCTGCTGGGATATGCGCTTGAGCGGGATCTTGCCGTCCGCCGTCGGCTCATACTGGAATGTCTCCGTCTTTTTTTCGTCCCGCTCGCTGAAAAAGGCCTCTTCCGATCCAAGGATCACATACCGCGCCATGCAGTTTTCCAGCTCTCGAATGTTCCCCGGCCATTCCCGATTTTGCAGAACGTGCAGGGTTTCGCGAGACAGGGGCGCCGCATCGCGCTTGAAGCGCCGGTTGAACTCCTCCCGCATGTAGGCAATCAGGCCCGGAATATCCTCGCGGCGTTCGCGAAGGGGCGGCAAGCTAATCGTAATTACGTTGATTCGATAAAACAGGTCGGAACGGAAATTTCCGATCTCGATCTCGTGCTGAAGGCGCCGATTCGTGGCGCAAACGATGCGGGCGTCCATTCGCCGTTCTTCGTGGTCGCCGATGCGCGTGAAGGACCCGTCTTGAAGAACGTGCAGGAGCTTGGCCTGCAAACTACCGTCGAGTTCGGCGATCTCGTCGAGAAACAACGTGCCGTCCTGGGCCAGCTCGATCCGCCCGGGCTTGTCACCGACAGCTCCTGTGAAGGCTCCCTTTTGAAATCCAAACAATTCGCTTTCAAGCAGCGTTCCCGGAATGGCCGGGCAGTTCACCTTGACGAAAGGACCTTCGCGCCACGGCGAGCGTCCGTGAATGAAGCGGGCCAAGACCTCTTTGCCTGTCCCGCTCTCGCCCAGGATCAGTATGGGGACATTCAGACCGGCCGCCCTCTCAAGCCGCTGACGCACCGACTTCATGACAGCGGACGGCCCAAAATAAATCTGCTCGGGAGGAAGCTCCACCAGCTTTGCAGTGCACAGTTTTGGTTGACTGGCCATGAATGTTACAGCGGGACCTATCTCTCTCAAAATTCCCAGTCATTTTTGCACACGGGGAGCCAAAGCCGGCGCTTGGCTAGTGAAATGGAGCCCGCGTTGGGGGATCAAGCTGTTAACGAGCAAGCCCTTACAATTAAAAGACTTGCGAGACTTTATGCCAACCAGTCCCAGTACTCGCCCCGACTGCAGTAGCCGACGGGCCGCGCACCGGCGTCAGAAACTCTCAGAAAATCATTGGCACTTTGGGGAATCTGATTTCCCGCCTGGCGACTATCCCGTCTTGATCCTGTCTGGCGCTTTCTTCACCTTGACCTGAGGTAGAATTCACGAGGGGTTGCACATGCAGGATCACGCAGCCTCACCAATTCAGGCGGGCGAATTCTTCGAGATGCTTCGGGCGAGGCGGCAACCAGACTGGATCAACCCGTCGGCGGGCGAGTCGGGAATGAGAATTCCGGGAGAGTTCGACTCCCTGAGTAAATCGTAACGCCAGAGCCTAGTTGCGGCTTCCCTCGCCGCGAATGATGTCATAGCGTTCGATGACCGCTGCAACACCGACGGTTGGAAGATCTTCCTCGCCATGCCTGTCGATTCGCACGACGCGGCCGTGCGCACGCACGAGCACTTCGCTGCCGCGCGTGATCTCGGGCGGCAAAGTGAGAGTGAAATCCACTTCGCTGCCGGCAGCAAGTTCCTTTTGAGTTGTGAAATAGACGCCGCGGGTTGAGATATCCCGCGTCTGACCATTGTGCGATACGGATTCTCGATTGACTGGCACCCGAACATTCACCGGTAGTGAGAGGTCGTACCGGCGGGCCATGCGACGCTCACTCATCCCCCGCTCCTCGTTCAGCATTGAATTTCACGCCTTGACCCCCCAAGTGGCAAGAAATCAGCAATCCCCATTCCAAAAGCTTCTGCACGCAGTTTGCCGCGCGGAAGCCTAAATCTCGGTCAGTCCGGCTTCTCCCAAGACCTGGCCGCATATCCGTCCTCGACCAAACCCTTTGAAAGCACTGACGAAGAAATGCTTTACTACAGCAGGCGAGCAAGAAAGCCCGAGCCCGTCGGGTGAAGACAATGTACCCCACGTGACCCGCTTCGGGCCAGCATACTAGAACAACCTTAGGCCGAAAGTGTAGAGCTATTTCTTTGAATGTGCTCTAGATATGCAACTGTTTTCCCGGGGGCATAGAACCAGGGTAGCAGTACGCAAGCCTCCCCCGCGGCTCCCTTCTTAGGAGCCGGTGATTCCTGAACTCGCCGGCGCGGGTTCTTTGGCGTCCGCTTCTTTGGAAGCGGACGCCTGCTTGGCCTGCGCGGCGGCCTTTGCTGCTGCCGATCGCGAGCTGCGTCCTGAATCCAGATTGAACTGACGCATCTTGTAGAGAAGCGCCTTGTAGCTGATGCCGAGCATGCGAGCAGCATCTTTGCGGCACCAGTTGGTTTTCTCTAGGGCATCCGCAATCGCTTCCATCTCGGCTTCGTCTTTCAGTCCGCGAACCAGCGCCTTCAATCCCTGCTCTTTGGGGACGGCCATTTCCTCTCTGGGGGGAACGCGCTGTTGGCCCGTCATTTCCAGCAATTCGCGGAGACTTCCCTCGTCGTCCTCGAGAATTACATACCGCTTGACGAAATTCTCCAGCTCGCGCAAATTGCCCGGCCACGGATAACGCAAAGCGGCTTCCAGCAGGTGCTTCGAGGGTTCAAGCGCGGGCTTCTGATATTTCTCGCTGTACTTCGCCAGGAAATGCCGGAACAGAAGGGGAATCTCCGTTGTCCGCTCCCGCAGCGGCGGTATGTGAATGGAGAGCACGTTCAGCCGGTAATAAAGGTCCTCGCGAAATCGCCCGGTGCGCATCGCTTCTTTCACGTTCATGTTCGTCGCGGCCAGCACGCGGACGTCTACGTTCACCGCCCCGCGCGCTCCAAGTCGCGAGTACTGCCCGTCTTGCAGAACATGGAGGAGTTTGGCCTGCAGGTGAGGGCTCATTTCGGCGATCTCGTCAAGGAACATCGTTCCTCGGTTCGCCAGTTCGAACTTACCGGGCTTCGACCGGACGGCACCCGTAAACGCGCCCTGGTCGTAGCCGAAGAGTTCCGATTCGAGTAGTTCTCCTGGCAGCGCCGCGCAGTTCACTTTCACAAACTGCTGCTGCCGCCGCGTGGAACGCAGATGGATCATGCGCGCCACGACTTCCTTGCCCACTCCGCTTTCGCCGCTGATGAAAACAGGGACGTCGACGGGCGCGATCTGCAGAATCTGCTGCCGGATCTTGAGCATTTGGGGACTGGCCACCAGGAAGGAAAGGTCCTCGGTGAGCTGTTCGCAGTACTCGCGCAGCGCCTCATTTTCCGAACGAAGCTGCTTCTTCTGGCGAACCTTCAAAAATGCCGCATCGAGCTCCGGCTTCTCGAACGGCTTCGTGAGATAGTCGAGCGCGCCCAAACGGATGGCCTCAACCACCGTATTCACTTCGTTCGAGCATGACAACATGATGATGTTCAACGAACGATCGATTTGCATCAGTCGCCGGAGCGTCTCGAGCCCGTCGATCTCCGGCATCAGCACGTCCAGAATCATGAAATCCGGGCGCTCGCCGGCGCCCACACGCTCGAGAGCTTCCTTGCCGCTCGAAACGCTCTGGACGTCGAAGCCATCGACTTCGAGCAAAGTCTGAAGATACTTGCGTATGCTCGGTTCGTCGTCCACGACCAAAATTTTTTCTTTCGCCACTTCCTTTTGAGCCATCGTCTTCCTTATGATGAAACCGGTTAGCCGGCATTGATGGGAAGGAGGAACGAGAAGCTGCTCCCCCGCCCCATTTCACTGTCCACCCAGACCTTGCCGCGATGCGCCTGGATCAACCGTTTGGTTATCGCCAAGCCTAATCCCATGCCCGACGACAAGGGGTCCACTCGCACGAATTCTTCAAAGATCTCCTGATGAAACTCGGCGGCGATCCCGTTTCCCGTATCCGCGATGGAAATCAGGACGCTGTTCGCGCGACCGCCGCGCTCGCGGCGGCGCTCCTGGGTGGGAGCCGCATCGGCGACGCGCCGTTCCCAAAAGTGCGGCTGAACCGTCAACGTCACGCAGCCGCCCTCCGGAGTGTGCTTCAGCGCGTTGTCGATCAGGTTCGCAATGCATTGCTGCACTTTCTGGTAGTCAAACTTGAACGAGGGAACCTTGGGATCGATCCGCGTCTCGAGCCGCACATTCGCCCGCTGGAAACCCTCCTGCCACCGGCATACCAGATCCTTGATGCAATCCTGGAGATCGTTTTCGCGCAACTGCAGAACCAGCTTCCCGCTTTCCAGCGCGGAGTAGTTGAGGAACATCGATACAAGGCGCACGAGCCTGTCGCAACTCTCCTTCGATTCCTGAAGAATCTCGCGCTGCCTCTCGCTTACCTTCCCCAATGAGCCTGAGAGCAGCAAATCGTAGTACCCCTTCATTACAGCGAGCGGCGTCTTCAACTCGTGTGCGGCAGAACCGAGAAAGACGGTCTTCTGCCGGTTCACTTCCTGCAATCTCAGATAGGCGGCCAACAGGTTGCGGTAGGTGATCTCTCGCTCCTGCATTAAATCCTGAACCTTCTGCCGCATTTCTTTCTCGTCGAGAAAGTCGTCCGTCGCCATAGGCTCGACGTAAACAACCAGCCAATCCGGCTCGGGCAGCCACCGAATGCGGGCGCGGCTTTTTCCCTCCGCCGATTCCAACGGAAGCTCCAGCTGCGGCTCGCCATGTTCCAGCAGGCTCAAAATGGCCTTTCCGTCGCACTTGAGCACGTCGCGGAAGAGGTTTGGCTCCGGCGTGTGGAATCCCAAACCGTTCAGGACGTCCTGGGCGCGCAGGTTGGAGAAGAGCACGCGTCCCTGGCGTCCAGCTACCAGAAGGGGCTGGTCCACCGCGTCGAGTAGGCTCGCGGCTACTTGGAATACGGGCTGGGCAGTCGCTTGCTCGCGATCTGTCAGACTCTCAGGCAAGAGATTCCTCTCCGCAACTGCTTAACCGGTAAGGACACACCGCCCCACTGCGGGAAGCGTCACGAATACAAGATATGCTCGCAAAGGCGATAAGTGGTGTCAATGGCAAATGAGTCCTACAATTGCACAATCGTGGAAACATAAAGGAGTAATCTTGCATACATCTGGCGCCAAACGGCAAACGCGCAAAATTCTGGTCTCCGTAAATTACTGTAACTAGTGGCGTTAGCTTAGAGCGGCCGCCTGACCCAACTTTTGCCCTGAAATTGCCATACCTAACGAGTACTAAAACTGAGGTACCCGAGTACCCGAGTGAGAGAAAGCCCTCTACGACAAAGACTGGGGATGTCGCCGATGTATGACGAACGTCGCCGCTTCCAACGAATTCGGCTGCAGGTGCCGTTGTTTGTTCGTGGGAGGGATGTTCATGGCGAGCAGTTCCTGGAGCTCGCCAAGACGCTCGACATCAGCGCTCTGGGTGCCTTCATCACCTGCCCCCGGGCTGTGCACATCGACGAGGTCATTACACTCACCATTCCCGCACCCTCTATCACCTCCTCTGCGTTGGTCCCTTCTGGCATGCCGCCCATGCTGGCGCGTGTGAAGCGTCAACAGGAGGCCGGCGACGTTCACCTGATCGGAGTAGAGTTTGTGAAGCCGATTGGTTGATCCTCCTTTCTCCAGTGGCCTCGAGGCGCAGAACAGTAAGCATAATGGGAACGGATTTTCTTTAGTTTGCCTTGGGATACAGCGTCTTCCGAATTGACACGTCCTACTGCGGATGCAATTCTATGTTTTAGAGGAGGTTACACCGCAGCCCTCGGATGGTTCGGGCTTGCGGATTGGACTGTCCCGTGCTACAAGCTTTGCGCCCCCGCAAGTTTCCCTTAACTAGGGTAAACAGACCACAACCGGAACCATTGATGCCCCAGCCCGGAGATGCCTCCCAGCTGCAGCCTTCGTCTGAGGAGTCTCTGCTTACGATTCTCGCGGAGACTGTAGACGGCCTTGAAGAGGCCGTCCGCGGGGCATTTCTGCGTCAGTTTTTCCGTTCCATGGCGCAGGTCGATCTGACGGAAGCGCAAAGCATCGCGTCCTGGAAAGCCATCGTCGAGCGCCGCCGCGAGATCTCCGCGACTGGCCAGACACTCTCGCTTAGGGCTGTTCTCGTCGATGTTCTGACGTCCCGCGGGCTTCTTCGCGCCCCCGTTCTGATGGAATTCGAGGAGTTTAAGAAGCTCCAGATCAACGCTGCCACGGACTCTCTCACCGGCCTCTACAACCGGCGCCTGTTCGATGAGTATTCCGACAAGGAGTTGAACCGCGCGAAACGGTACGGGCACCAACTGGCTATCGTGATTCTGGACCTTAAGAAGCTAAAGGAAGTGAACGATCGCCACGGCCATCTGCGCGGCGATCAGGTCCTGGTCCTCGCCGCAACCACCTTGAAAAACACGCTGCGGTCATCGGATTTCGCGTTTCGCATTGGCGGCGACGAGTTCGCGCTGCTGCTGCCGCAGTCCGAGTCGGAACAAGCCGACACCCTGTGCCGCCGCGTCCGCGCGCAGTATGAGTCGGAGGTGCAGTCGTTTGGTCTCGAGGTAGGCGTGACCCTGGACTTCGGAATCGCCGTTTATCCCGAGGACGGCGAAAAAAAGGACGACTTAATGACGATCGCCGACCGGCGGCTCTACGACTTGAAGGCCGCCGGCCGCCCGCGTCCCGAACCGACAATAATCGATCGCGACCCGAGAGAAACCAAAGTAGAGATTCCTCCGGTTCCCGCGGAGACACCCGTGCCGCCGCGTCCAGCGCCGGGAACCGCATCACCCCGGGCACCCGCGGCCAAGTCCGAGCAAAGAAAATGGGAGCGCGTTTCGCTCGCGGGGACCAAGGCTTATGCCGTCTTCTCCAACGGCGGCCAGAAGACCGCGCGCGTTCTCGATTTGAGTTACGGGGGCGTCGCCTTGGTGCTCGATAGCTCGACGGAACTTCCCGCGCAGTTCAGTGCCGTCCTGCATGTTCCCATACTTCCACCGGTGCGCGTGGTTCTCCGAAAGGCGTACACGAAGCAGACTGAACCCGGCCGCACACGTGTTGGCTGTTCGTTCGTCTCCTGAGCCCCGGCTGGATCAGTCCCCCGTCAGCGGGATGCCATCGAAACGGTTCCGTTGCGGAGCGTCGGTCCGAAATTGCAGATCGGGCATCACATCCCCTATAATTGGCGTTTCGTCGCTGGCCTAGCGACGCGACCGTGGAGTCGACTTCGGCTCTGATCGCGCAGACCGGCCGGCCAAAGGGAGCCTCCGCATGAAAGAAGGAATTCACCCGGATTACCATGCTGTTACCGTCCACTGCGCCTGTGGGAGCACGTTTCAGACCCGCTCGACAATTAAGGGAAACCTGATACGAGTGGAAATCTGCTCAAGTTGTCACCCGTTCTTCACGGGCAAGCAGAAACTGCTGGACACGGCTGGGCGCGTCGAGCGCTTCCAGAAGAAATACGCAAAAGCCCAAGCCCCGAAGAAGGTCTAGCTGCAAGAAGCTGGGATCCGTCTATCGGCGCCAGCTAAGTCTCCGACAGAGAGAATAGACGGTGTACAATGGCGCCGAAGATGGCCACGCAATTCTCTCCTGCGCCGGAATCACGGCAACCGTCTATGATCGAGACCGGGCCTCCGCGCGTCACGCTTCGCAACGCGTTCGCTCATCCTTTTGACTCCGCGATCGCGGCCGCGCGCACCTGCTATTCGCCGCGCCTAATCGATCCTGAGGAGATTACCGACAAGCAGCGCGTGACGATCGGTTCGGCTACCTACTACGGCGGCCATCACACCGTCTATCAGCATGCGCACTTCGAGTTCGGCCTCGAAAACGTCAGCCGCCAGTTCGTCTGGTCGTTTCTCCACGCGCATCCGTTCTACAACTCCGAGCAGCAGAGCCAGCGTTACGTGCGCCTCGACCGCGCGCAGGCTTACGTGCCGCCCGAAGGTCATCCCCATTTCGGTCCTGCCGAACGCTCGATCTATGAAAATGCGATTGCGCGCGCCTGGCAGCACTATCGCGAGCTGACCTCGATCCTGCAGCCCGGCGCCCGCGAGGTTCTCGGCGACATCTGGCATGTCAGCGCGATGTCGCATCCCAAGCGGATCCAGAAAATCGACCGCCAATCCGAAAAGCGCGCGATCGAAGTCGCTCGTTACGTCCTTCCTATCGCGGCGTTCACCACCATGGTGCACACGCTATCCGGCATCGTACTGCATCGCCTGTGGCGCATGCAGGCGGCAAGCGACACGCCGACCGAAGCGAAAGAAGTGATCGGCCAGATGGCCGCGCGCGTGCGCGAGATCGATCCGCAATTCTTCGATCGTTTCGATCATGAGCCGCTCGAGAACCCGCCGGAGTGGAATGAGCCTGCCCGCGACGGCGAAAGATTCGCGCTCGAATTCGATTCGCAGCTCGGCAATTTGACGTCGCGGCTCGTCGATTATTCGCCGCGCTCGGTGGAAGCGATGGGCGAAGCCTACCGCGCCGTCATCGGCGCAACCGCGGACGAGTGCTCCGACGCCGAAGCCCTCGACCGCATGCTGAATCCTGCGCGCAATCCTTATCGCCGCGAAACGCTGAACATCGGCGTCCATGCGCCCATGATGCGCCCGCTTCAGCACGCGAATTTCACGTTCGCCAAGAAAATCAGCCACACCGCCGACAGCCAGGATCAGCGGCACCGCATGGTTCCCGGCTCGCGCCCGCTACTGACTCTCGCCGACACGCGCTCGCCCGATTACATCACGCCCATACTGATTCGCGAGAATCCGCGCGCACTGGAAATTTATCAACAAGCCATGCAGGAAGCATGGGAGGCTAAAGACGAATTGCTCGATCGCGGCGTTCCGCGGGAGTTTGCCGTTTACCTGCTGCCGAACGCCAAGGCAATCCGGCTCGTCGAATCCGGATCGCTCCTTCACCTGCTCCACAAATGGACCATGCGCACCTGCTTCAACGCCCAGGAGGAGATTTATCAGGCCTCAATCGACGAAGTGAATCAGGTGCGCGCCGCGCTTCCTGCAATCGGCCGGTACATCGGCCCGCCTTGCTATCTCCGCGCCGGCATTTCCACGCCCATCTGCACGGAAGGATCTCATTTCTGCGGCGTCAAAGTGTGGGTGGATTTTCCCAATGTCCAGCGCAGAATATGACGCGTCAGGAGCGTTCGCGCGCTCGCTAGCGCGTGAGAATGCGCGTCGTGCTCGACGAGACAAGCTCGTAACGAATCCCGCGCCAGCGAATCCGCCTGGTGGCCAGCGATGAGAGGAAATTCCAGGAAAAGAGGAAGGGCACGAGCGGCGCGAGCGCAATCCACACCCATCCCCACTGCGCTAGCCTCGCTTTCCATTCTGGCAGCAATTGGTCCAATGCAGCGGTACGCAGGGCGCCCTTCATCGCCGCCAACAGGGGTGGAGCAAGCTCGAGCAGCGCCAGTTGTCCCCAAGAGTCTCCGCTGATCATCACCGCCAGAATCACGACAATCCCGTAAAGAAAGGTCAGAGAATATCCGAGGTGCGAAATCATCCCGAGCATCCAGCGCTTTGGCGAATAGACGCGCGTGATCACGATCTGCCGCGTCGTGAAATCGAGAAGCTGAGCGCCCGTCCAGGGATGCAGTGTCGCCGCCATACATTCCGGGCAGAACACGATGGCGCTCCCGGCATCGTTCAACGCTTGCGTAATGGTGAAATCATCGCTCAACGCGCCGTTCCACGCCGCCAGCACTCCGGCATCCTCGAAGGTCTTCCACCGGATGGCAGTGCCACCGCCCCAGCAGAAATTCTCCTTCTCCTTTCCGAGGAGCGTGGCCACCGAAGCATTCCAGGCGGACGCCATGGCGCTGGCGAATCCTCCCTCGCCAATTTTTCCGCTCGGAATGATCCAGCGGTAAGCGGTGGTCGCGCCAACGCGCGAATTCTGAAGAGGTGCGGTCAGCTTCCGAAGCCAGCCGCGCGGCAACCGAACGTCGGAATCGACAAAAACAACCGCCTCGAATTTCCCGGCCGGCAGGGCCGCCACCGCGCGGCCCAAATTATGAACCTTGTCGGACGAGTTCTCGGGAGGTCCGGCGATTACGATATGGACCGGCCGCTGGCCGGCCGCTTTCACTCGCTCGATCACCTTGACCGCGGGGTCCAGGCTCGTCGCGAGCGAAAAATAAATCTCGTAGCTCGGATAGTCGAACTGCGTCAGCGCGGTCAAATTCTCTTCAAGCCCCGGCTCCAAACCCTTGCAGGGACAAATAACCGCCGCCACCGGCGCGTAGAATCCCGAATGCGACGACGCCCGCCGCCGGACCATCTGATACCATTCCAGCCCGGTCCACAGCGAATAGATTCCCGCCGCAACCTGCAAAATGATCAGAATGTAGAAAACAGCGATCACGGCGCGAGAATAGCAGAATCGCAACTCTCGATGTATCGAGACGGCGCACGCGTGTGCTCAATCCGAGTCCCACTCAGGTGATCCGAGAAAC
>DATGHM010000007.1:0-14193 GCA_035307985.1 Candidatus Acidiferrales bacterium | reverse complement strand
AAAAATCTTCGGACGCATGCCTGCGATTCTGCCGCGCTCGAGCTTCACGCTCGTCGAGCCGCCCGTCGCCCGCGTTCTTTCAAAATACGGACTCGATTTGCGCGACGTCTTTCGCGGCCCGCAGCACGTCCGCGCCGCCCTGGAGCAGAAGGCGATTCCCAACGCGCTCGCTCGCCGTTTCGAGTCCGACGAGGAGAAATTGCGCGCCATGCTGAAATCCTACGCGGACTCGATTGAGAAGCTCGATCAAACGCTGCTCGGCACTCTTGAGGCCATCGAAGAAAAGATGCTCTACCAGTTCACGAAGCTGAAGGAAAAAGTCGGGCGCGCGGAAAATTTCCGCACCGGCGTTCTCGACGATCACCAGGCTGCTGTTTTCGACTCCCTCTACCCGAACCACCAACTCCAGGAGCGCACCCTCTCTGCGCTGCCGTTCCTAGCTCTTTACGGCCCGGAACTTCTGGACGAATTGACGCGTCTCTCTTCGATTCCGGATTCGACCGGCGGCCGCTCCTGCACACGCCAGCACCACATCCTGTTCCTGTAGGAGATCGGCCCGACGGGGAAGGTTGTGATTCGGATCGGAGGGCCTGGCTTTCTTTGCCGTCGCGCGGCTGCGGGACGCCCGGCCCGTAGAGAAGAATCCGCGGTGTATCCTTTCCGCTTCGTGACACCGATCACGCCTCGGTATGATCCGCACTCTTCGCCCGTCCCGTTTCCCTCGTGCTAGAATTATCCGGTTTGCATAATCCATTCGCCACGCCGTTGGAGGCTGAGAATGAAGATCACACCGGGAAAGCAAAAGGGACTCGAAGCGGTATCCGATTCGCGCGGCGTGATTGCCGCCGCCGCAATGGACCAGCGAGGCTCGCTCAAGAGCGCGATTGCCAAAGAAAAAGGAATCGACAAGAAAGAAGTCACGCCCAAGATGCTCGAAGAGTTCAAGACCGCCGTTGCGAAGGTGCTCACGCCCTATGCCAGCGCGGTTCTCCTCGATCCCGAGTATGGCCTTCCGGCCGCGCACGCGCGCGCCAAGAACGCCGGCCTGCTGTTGGCCTACGAAAACAGCGGCTATGACAACACACGTCCCGGCCGCCTGCCAGACCTCCTCGATGTGTGGTCCGTTCATCGACTGGTCGAAGCCGGCGCTGACTGCATCAAGATTCTGCTCTACTACACGCCGTTCGATCCGCCTCAAGTCAACGAAATCAAGCATGCCTGGGTGGAGCGCATCGGCGGAGAGTGCACCGGCGCCGACGTTCCCTTCTTCCTCGAATTTGTCGGCTACGAGGAGGGCGGAAACGAGAAGGGAATCGAGTACGCCCGCAAGAAGCCGGAGATCGTCGCGCGCAGCATGGCGGAATTTTCGAAGCCTCAGTACGGCGTCGACGTTCTCAAGGTGGAAGTGCCGGTCAACATGGCTTTCGTCGCGGGCACGAAGGCCTGCAAGGCCGAATCCGCGTACTCGCGCGAAGAGGCCAAAGAACATTTCCGCCGGGCCGCTGCGGCCGCGAAGAAGCCGTTCATCTATCTTTCCGCCGGCGTCGATAACGACGTTTTTGCGGAAACGCTCGAACTCGCCACCGAGACCGGCGTCAATTTCTCGGGCGTCCTCTGCGGGCGCGCCACCTGGAAGGAAGGCATCCCCGTTTATGCCAAGCAGGGCGTGAAGGCCCTGGAGGACTGGCTCGGCAACCAAGGCGTGAAGAACATCAAGAACGTGAACGACCGCCTGAAAGCAGCCAAGCCTTGGTTCGCGTTCTACGGCGCCACATCGCCCGCCGCCGTCGTCGCCGACTAAGAGCGGTTTGCTTTAGCCACAGATGAACCCAGAGAAACCCAGGTAAGCAAAAATGCGTGGAAAGCGGCCGCCTCGTCGGTCACCCGCCGCGTCCGAGCAGTCACCCACGCCGATTCGGCGGCCTTTAAGCACAGATCCTTTGTGATTTGGTTTTCCTGATCTGTGTTCAACTGTGTTTATCCGCGGTTGAAGAATTGGTGGGACCGTCCACATGGCAATTCGCACGATCAAGCTGCGCACCTCGCGCCGCACCGAACTGCAGAACGTCACTGAGCAGATCGCGAGAGCCGTGGGCGATTCCGGCTGCGCCAATGGCGTCTGCCATCTCTACGTCCCGCACACAACGGCGGGCGTGATCATCAACGAAGGCTACGATCCGGACGTTGCTCGCGATATGGAGGGCGCGCTCGACCGCCTCGTCCCCGACAGCCCGCAATTCCGGCACGCAGAAGGGAACTCGGATTCGCACATCAAGACGGCGCTCGTGGGCTCGTCGGAAACCGTGTGGATCGAGAACGGCCGCCTCGCCCTCGGCCGCTGGCAACAAATCTTCTTCGCCGAATTCGACGGGCCCCGCTCCCGCGAACTCCACCTGAAAATCGTCTCCGACCTCGCGTAATCGTGGCTCCAGCGCCGCGACCTAACGGGGCCAAACGGGAAGGTTTGTATGTCGCGTCTGGGGCACCCGCCCCGGGAAAGCTCCGCGCCTCGTGCCGTAACAGGCCAAAACCAAAAGAATACAAAATGACCCCGGCTTTGACTACGCGCCATCCGGCCACTCGAATCACTTCTTCGCTTCTCCGGTGGGATAACCTTGCCAAACATATTCGAGAGCTTCGGGCAGGGACTGTTGTTTCACTAGGCGGTCGACGTGACCGGCGTTGCGCGCAAAAACAAACTGGTAATGAGAGCCGCGGGCAGCAAGCGCTTTGGCCATGTCTTCATTGGCGACCACCCAATCGTGCATGCTGTCGCGCATGACATTCGGATTGAACAGGTCTTTGTCTCCCACTTCCATCCAGATTCTCAGAGGCTTGCGCGGGCTTGTGGGGATCAGGTGTTCGTGAAATTCCCATGCGCCGTGCGGAGTCTGCGGATTGTACGGCCACTGCTGATTCACGAAGGTCCCCGAATAGCTAAGGACGCGGTGGTATAGCTCTGGGTGGTACCAGGCCATGATCAACGCGCAAGCGCCGCCGGAACTGCCGCCCATCGTCGCCCGGCCATTCGGATCTTTGGTGAGTTTTAAATGATATTTCGCCTCCACCAGAGGCAGCACTTCTTTTTCCACAAACTCCGCATACCGCCCCGACATCGTGTCGTATTCCAGGCCGCGTTCGCTCCCCTGCGCGTCGCCTCCGCCATTCCCGACGGAAATGGCGATCATCACCGGCAGCCGGCGCTCGGCAATCAGATTATCCAGCACGGTAAACAATCCCGGGTCCGGCCCGTCCGCGCCGACGATGAATGGCGCGACTGTCCCTGGGACATATTGTTTGGGGACATAAACCGCCACTCGGCGACTGTAGGGAGCGGGATGGCTGGTGGTCACGACGAGTTCGGCCGGATCGGCGGCATCCGGCGTGCCAAACGTACCGGCCCTGCGGCACGCCTCCGTGCTCAGACATCTCCGACGCGGGATTATGAGTGGGCCCGATGATGAAGTTCCCGTCCGCATCGGCCGGAGGGTTGCTGCCATCAGGTAACTCCTTAGCCGTGACATAGCCAGGCGTGTGCGGATCGCGTATAGGCGGGGTCGGCCGTGTCGTCACAGGCGCCTGGGCTGACGCCAGCCCCGCACCAGCCGCCAGACCAATCGCCAGCGCGATCCTCTGCAAACGGAACATGGGGTCCTTCTCAATGTTGGTGAAGTTTGATTCCCGCTGCCCACAGAACCGTCAACGCAAAGCCCGGGCAGCGCGGTGCCCGCCGCCCATGAATCGGTGAGCTTTGTAAGTCTCAATTTCAGGCCGCATTCCCCAAGTGTACGATAATGACCGACGAGGAGACATCACGTGCCCCGTAGATCATTCACCGTTGAGCAGGTTCTGACCCTGCTTGCAGAAACGCCGTCGCATATCGCCGAGATAACGGCCGGTCTGGTACCAGCTCAGTTGCATACTCCTCCCGGTCCCGACGAGTGGTCCGCCAACGATGTACTTGCCCATCTGCGTGCGTGCGCCGACGTTTGGGGCGGCTGCATTGCCACCATAATCGCGCGGGACACGCCGACCTTGCGGGCAGTCAATCCCCGTACTTGGATCAAGAAAACGAACTATCTCGAACAGAGATTTCAGCCCTCGTTCCGCGCCTTCACGAGGCAGCGCGCCAGCCTACTCGCAGTATTGCAACCATTAGACCGCAAAAGCTGGTCACGCAAAGCAATCGTTACCGGGGCCGGAAGCGTACTCGAGCGGACTGTGCTGACCTATGCGACGCGGCTGGCAGGACATGAACGGACCCACCTGAAACAATTTAAGCGTATTGTGACTACGATGCGCATGGAACAATGACGGCCGATCCCGAAGTGCAGGGCTCGGAGCATCGACTGGGATAAGCTCTGGTACAAGCCGGAGGGGAAAATGAAAAGCAAAATTCTGTGGACCGCAGGAACGGCGGCGATGCTGGCGTTTTGTGGGCCGCCGGCGAGGGCGCAGGAGGGCCCGGTTCCCAAGACGATTGCCGCGAGTGTCGGCGACGCGCTGCAGTATGCGCAGGGGGAATTTCTTTCGGTGGCGGAGGCGATGCCGGCGGAGAAGTATTCGTTCATACCGAGTGTGAAGGGCGGGAATTTCGAGGGGGTGCGGTCTTTCGCCGAGCAGGTGAAGCACGTGGCGTGCGCGAATTTCGCTTTCTTCGACGAGATCGAAGGGAAAACTCCGCCGGAACATTGCGAAAAAGGCGGCCCATCGAAGGCGCGGACGAAGCCGGAGCTGATCGCGTACTTGAAGGAGTCGATCGCCGACGGGAATCGCGTGGTGGCGACGATCGATCAGAAAAATGCGCTCGAACGTGTCGATGGGCCATACGCCGCGCCGAACACGAAGCTGGGATTGGCGGTGACTGCCGTGTGGCACGTGACGGATCACTACGGACAGATCGTCGAGTACCTGCGAATCAACGGGATCGTGCCGCCGGACACGCAACGGACGCCGCTGAAGGTGCGGTGAGCCTCTGGCGTTTACATCACGCTGCTTCATTGCGCAGTATGTTTGCGGCGTGGAGAGATGCGGGATCTTATCCAGCGCAGGGACACGCATCACCTCCCCTGCAGCGCGCGCGGACATTCGAACCGAGCGCGGGTTGCACCACGCGAGGCGGCTTCTGTACACTTTTGCGGCCTCAAACGAAGGGCTTGCGGCCCGGAACGTTTCAACGGGAGAATTCATGTCATTACTGGTAGTTGGGTCGATGGCGTTCGACGCGATTGAGACGCCGTTTGGCGAGGTCGACCGCACCGTGGGAGGCGCGGCCAGCTACTTTGCACTGGCGGCGAGCTATTTCGCGCCGGTGCGCGTCGTGGCGATCGTCGGTGAAGACTTCACGGAAAAGGAAAGGGCGATCTTTCGCGGGCGCAGGATCGATCTCACCGGCGTGGAGCAGGCGCAAGGAAAAAGCTTCTTCTGGGCCGGCCGCTACAGCCAGAACATGAACGAGCGGACGACGCTCGCGACGGAGCTGAACGTCTTCGCGAATTTCAATCCGACGCTGCCCGATTCGTATCGCGATTCGCCGTTTATTTTTCTTGGCAACATCGATCCTACACTGCAGCGGTCGGTGCTGACCCAGGTGCGCTGCAAGCCGAAGGTGATCGGCCTCGACACCATGAACTACTGGATCGAGCGGACGCCCGCCGAGCTGCGCGAGACCCTGAAGCATACCCAAATCCTGATGATCAACGACGACGAAACGCGGCAACTCACTGGCGAGCACAACCTGCTGCGCGCGGCGAGGCACGTCTTCAAGCTGGGGCCGCGGACGCTCGTCATCAAACGCGGCGAGCACGGCGCGCTGATGGTCCACGACAAATTTATTTTTTCCGTCCCTGCGTTTCCGCTGGAAGAGGTTCACGACCCGACGGGCGCCGGCGACAGCTTTGCCGGCGGATTCATGGGTTATCTGGCGGGCGCGGGCCGCGTCAACGACGAAACCCTGCGGCGCGCCATGGTCTATGGATCAGTTCTCGGGAGCTTCGCCGTTGAGCGTTTTGGCGTCGAGCGGCTCACGCGTCTGAAGAGAGCCGAGATAAACAAGCGCGCGCACCTGTTCTCGAAATTGACGGCGTTCAAGCTATGAGGGTCGCGGAACGCAGAATACGGATTGCGTCGGCACAGCTCGAAAGCCATGCCGAACCCGGCGGCTGAAGCCGGCACTGCGGCGCGACTGAAGTTGTACCCGGACACAAAGCGCGCGTTTCGATTTCTTGAAGTAGGGTTGAATCGCCGCGTCGCAAGACGACAGATCAGCGAGAGAATCAGAACCAGGTGCTGGCCCGGTAGCGGCGATACTGCTCTCCGAACGCTGCTTCGAGCACTTTCTGCTCTCGTTTCACACGGGAAATCTGGAGGGAGTAGAGCACCACGAAAAGCGCGAGCGCGGGCCAGTTGCCGAGCGCGATGAACAGGCCCACATAGCCGATTCCGCCAAACAGATAAACGGGATTGCGGAATTTGGAGTAAAGGCCCGTCGTAACGAGCTTTCGAGCCTGCGCGCTCACCGAAAAGGAAGATCCAAGCTGCACGCGCGCGAGACCCCACAGGAAAATCCCGATCGCGGCGATGGTCATGCCGATCCAGAAGCGCACGCCGTAATCGCGCCGCCAAACCACGAACACGGCGAACGCAGTCAAAATGAACGCGTCGATGTAACGGATGATCCGACTGAGAAATGGCGAACTGTCAACGCGACGAGCGGCCCTGTTGTTCATATCTATTGGCGAAACTGGGAGATTCCGTCCCGCGAGCCTTGGCTAGAATCTATTCTGACGGGCCATTGGAAGTCAACGCGGGCGACCTAGCGCGGGCCAACCTTTCTTTTCTTGTCGGAATCCGAGTTGACGGGTTGCGCGCCGGGATGCTATCAATTCCTTTCCGTGTGCTGAGGGATTTGCGGATCGCCGTTCCCTCGTTTCGTTTTTGCAGACGTTCGAAAAGCGGCTCTTGGACGCGCCCGGAGCCTGCATGTCGCTGCCCGCAAATCGGCGGACGGGTTGCGGCCGGGCGCGATCTTCCCGGCCGCTGGTGCCATTCCAATTGATTTGCCTGGATCCAGGTTTCATGCGTTCACGACGAGCATGCCCGAACCCGCTTCGCGGGCTGGGAGCTGGAGGGCGCGGAAAGCGACACCGGCGGGTGGGACTCAACGTGGTTGACAGGAGGACGGGATTGATGTACCTGCGGTGGACCGTGCGCCTGGCAGTGGCCGGTGCTCTATACCTTGTGTCGGGCTGCGGCAGCAGCACTCCCGCGCTCAATCCTACTCCTCAAATCACCGGACTTTTCCCCTCGGAAATCACCGCGGGAAGCCAGGCGTTCACGATATTCGTCAGCGGGACGCAATTCCTGAGCACTTCGACCGCGCAGTGGAACGGTTCGGACCGCCCATCGGTGTTCAATCAGGCGAGTACGCAACTTGCGGTTTCCATCACAGCCGCGGACGTCCAAAACGCGGGACTGGGGGAAGTCACCGTCACCAGCCCAGCGCCGGGCGGCGGCACGTCTCTGGCGGTCTCGTTCTCGATCAATCCCGCGCACAGTGACGGCCCGACAATCACGTCGCTCTCACCATCGAGTGCAGCATTGAATGGTCCAGCGTTTACGCTGACCGTGAATGGAACTAATTTCTCGCCGAGCGACTACGTCACATGGAATGGCGGGTTGCGAGAAACATGCCCGCCCCCGAATTCGGCCTGCAGCTCGACCCAGCTTACCGCGCAAATCCTGGCGAGCGATCTGACACAGCAGATGACGGCGGGCGTGGCGGTGCACACGTCCCAGCTGGGAATCGCGTCGCCATCGGTTAGCTTTCAGGTTGGAAACGCGCCGAGCAGCAACGCAAGGTTTCCGCAGATAATTTCGATCAACGCGCAGGGCGGCGCCGCGGATGGCCTGAGTTCGTCGCCAGCCGCGAGCGCAGGCGGGCGCTACGTGGCATTCTATTCGGAAGCGAAGAACCTCGTTTCGGGCAGGATGCCCGACGGAACGATCCCCCGCGGAACATCGGGGAACGTCTTCGTCCGAGACACTTGCTTGGGCGTGACCGGTTGCGTGCCGCGCACGGTTGCGGTTGACGTAGGCTCCGGCGGAGTGCCGCCGAATGCATCCGTCGCGGACCAGGTGGCCATCAGCGCGGACGGACGCTACGTCGCGTTCACATCGAATGCGACGAACCTCGTATCGAACACGGCGGCGAGCCAGCCCGTGCCGCGGGTCTTTGTCCGCGATGTCTGCATGGGAAGTTCCGCACCCGCGGGATGCTCGCCGCAGACCCAGCTCGTTTCGGTGAATGCTGATGGACAAGCGACGGACGGCGCGCAGCCAACGGTCAGCGCAGACGGACGGTTCGTTGCCTTCACGGCGCCAATGACTCCGGGCAATCCCGGTTCACTCGTTATGGTGCGCGATACGTGCCGCGGCGCGACCGCAGCCGCCGGCTGCACGCCGCGAACAGTCGTCGCTTCCGTGAATGACGGGCGAGTGAATTTCGTCGTCCCCCGCGCACAGGCTGTGATTTCGGCTTCCGGGCGGTATGTTGCGTTTGCGAGCGCCTCGCACGGGGCAGAGCACTCGCAGATTCTATTGAGGGACACGTGCCTGGGCGTGAGCGCGTCCGAGTCGTGTGCGCCTTCGACCGCGCGCGTGTCGGCTGCGCCGGACGGGCAGATCGCAAACGCGGACAGCCGTTTGCCGTCGATCAGTGCCGACGGGCGCTTCGTCGTCTTTGAGTCCGCGGCTTCTAATCTCGCTGATACCTCCGCGGCCGGCCGGCAAATCTATCTGCGAGATACTTGCGCCGGTTCAACGGCGCCCTTCGGATGCCTGCCATCGACGACACAAATCTTGAGCAGCGACACTCTGACCGAAGATGCCGCGGGCAGCTACTCGCCGGCGATCAGCGCGTCCGGGCGATACATCAGCTACATCGTGCAAACGGCGACCCAGAAAGCGACGTCAGCCTCGGGAACGACAGGCTACGTCGTGGTTTACGATACGTGCTTCGGAGCGAAGGACCCCTGCTCGCCGCATTCAGCCGAATTGCCGGTCGCAAGCTCGCTGGGAGGCGAATCTCCGCTGATCGGAGACATTCGCATGCGCGTGCCGGTCACGAACGACGGCCGGTTTGCCGCGTTCTTTACGCAGCAGACGTTGCCCGCGCTGCACACCAGCGGCTTTGGCGACGTGTTCCTTACAACCACGCCCTTTCAAGCGCAGCAGTAGCGTTCGTCCAAGCGACGTCTGCGGCGGGCAGGTTACGAGGCGTTTAACTCTTAACTCGCAACTCCAAACTGTTAGCTTGTCTTCGCTTCTCAGACTTTTTATCCTCGATATGCAAGATGCCTCAGTCCGTTAAACCTCCTGCGCTACATCACGGCGATGCTGTCCGAATCGTTTCGCTGGCGAGTCCGGTTGACGAAACGCAACTCGAACGCGGCTGCTCTGAACTCAAGCGCCTGGGCTATGCTCCAAAGTTCGATCGCGAGACCGTTCTGGCGCGCGACAGCTTTTTCGGCGGCCCGGCTCCGCGGCGCCTGCGCGCTTTGAAAGAAGCGTTGACCGAAACGGACACAAAAGCCATTTTTTGCGCGCGCGGCGGCTACGGCTCGAACTATTTGTTGGATGAGGTTTCCGCTACCGAGCCTCCGCCCGCCAAGATCCTGCTCGGCTACAGCGACATCACGTCCCTTCAAGTGTTCTTGTGGCAAAAGTTGCGTTGGGTCACCTTTTACGGCCCGATGGTGGCTTCGGGCTTCGACGAGGGCGTCACGAGCGGGTATGATCGGAATTCGTTCAGGGCGGCGTTGAGTCAGAACGCCGCGGGGTGGTCCATCGACCTGCAGGGCGAGGCTCTCGTGGCGGGAAGCGCGGAAGGGATTCTGCTTGGAGGGTGCTTGACGCTGCTGGAAACGACGCTGGGCACTCCGTGGGAAGTCGATACAACGGATGCAATCCTGGTGCTCGAAGATCGCGGCATGAAGCCGTATCAGGTGGACCGCGCGCTGATGCATCTAAAGCAGGCTGGAAAATTTCGCGGCGTTCGCGGAATCGTTTTGGGAGAATTTCCGGAGTGTGCTCCGCCAGATGGCGGCGAAAGTGTGCGCGACGTCTTGGTGCGAATTCTTGCGGCCGCCGGGCGGGATGCCGGTCGCTTGCCGGGTGTTTTCGGCGCACCAATTGGCCATACGCCGCGACCCATGTTGACGCTGCCTCTTGGCGTTCGCGCGAGACTGACGGCTTCGGCACCGGCTGGCGGGAACAGTGGCGTGCGGCTCGACATTCTCGAGCCCGCAGTGACCTGAAGTTTTTCCTGGATTCGTTCGCAGAATCCTGCGCGAGGGAGTCGATGGAGCGCATTCATTTGCTCGGCATAGCTGGCGCTGCGATGGCGCCAGTGGCAGGCATGCTGAAGGAGCGCGGTTATCACGTGACCGGCTCCGACAAAGGCGTGTACCCGCCGGCCTCGACGCTTCTCGACTCGCTCGGCATTCCCTGGAACGAAGGTTTTTCAGTGCAGAATCTTCAGCCTGCGCCGGACTTGGCCGTGATCGGCAACGCGATTTCGCGCGGGAATCCCGAGCTTGAACACATACTCGACGAAAAGATTCCGTACTGTTCGATGCCACAGATTCTCGAAAAATATTTCATTCCGGGGCGCACCTCGATCGTCGTCGCCGGGACACACGGTAAGACGACCACCACGGCGATGCTCGCCTGGATTTTTCACGTGGCTGGCCGGCGTCCCGATTTTCTGGTGGGAGGCGTGGTCCCGAATTTCGGGGATCGTAGTTACGGGCTCGGCGGGGGCAATGAATTCATCGTCGAAGGCGACGAGTACGACACGGCATTCTTCGACAAAGCGCCGAAATTTCTGCACTACCATCCGGACGAGTTGATTCTCACGTCGCTTGAATTCGATCACGCGGATATTTATCCCGATTTGGAATCGATCGCCCTGCAATTCCGCCGATTGGTAAATCTGGTGCCGCGGCGCGGACGGATTCTCATTTGGGGAGAGTCGCGCGAGTTGAAGGACACCGTCGCGAAGGCATTTTCTCCCGTCGAGACATTTGGCCTGACGCCGGAATGCGATTGGCAGGCCGGAGATGTGCTATGGAACGATTCGGCGACTGAATTCCGAGTCGCGCGTGGCGGCAGGGAAGTGGCGCGAATTCGCCTGCCGCTGGCGGGGAAGCACAACGTTCTCGACGCGCTGGCTGCAGTTGCGTTGGCGTACGGCCGCGGAATCGAGCGCGGCGTCATCGAGCAGGCGCTGGCGAGTTTCGAGAGCGTCCGGCGGCGCATGGAAATCAAGGGCGAGGCGAACGGCGTTCTGGTGGTCGAGGATTTTGCGCATCATCCCACAGCGATTCGCCTCACGCTTGAGGCGGCGCGCACACGCTGGCCCGGCCGCAGCATCTGGGCCGCCATCGAGCCTCGCTCGAACACAATGCGCCGGCGAGTCTTCCAAGACGTTTTGCCGGACGCGCTGGCGATTGCCGACGGCGTGATGATCGGGCCGGTGAATCGGGCACAATTGCTGTCGGAGGACGACCGCTTTTCGCCCGAAGCGTTGACGGAAGCGTTGCGCAAACGGGGACGCGTCGCGGAGGCGTTTCAATCCTCCGCCGAAATTGCGGACTATCTCTCCGAGCGCGTCCGTGCCGGCGACCTCGTGCTCGTAATGTCGAACGGTAGCTTCGACGGCCTGTGCTCGAAGGTGCTCGACAAGCTCAGCGCGATTCGAGTTCGCCCGTGATGCGCGGCGAACGGCCGTCGTGGTTTCGGTTGTTGCTGCCTGCGCTCCTCGCGCTGGCGCTCGCGCGTCCAGCGGCTGCGGTCATCAAATATCGTGTTTCATTCGAACATCCCGAAAGACACAATTTTCAGGTGACAGTCAGTGTCCCGGCGGGGAATAAGGACATCGTGGCTGCAATGCCGGCCTGGAACGCGCTGTATCAAATCCGTGATTTCGCCTAC
The DNA here is from genome assembly GCA_035307985.1 of Candidatus Acidiferrales bacterium. GTDB lineage: Bacteria > Acidobacteriota > Terriglobia > Acidiferrales > UBA7541 > Palsa-295. The sequence continues at coordinate 2,199 of DATGHM010000007.1, read as the reverse complement.
CGCGTGCGTTCGATGGCCGTGCTCGAAGCGAATGGAAGCGAATCGCACCCGCAGGTTCCCGGGGAACTCGACAAGCAGAGGTGGCTGCTTTGCCACTGCGCTTCGCTGAAGAATCGCCCGCGCGCGATCACATTCCAGTATTCGGTCGAATGGGACGATCCGGGCCCTTTCGATTCGCAGATCAACGAGCATCACTCTTTTCTAAATCTTGCCGAAGTCCTGATGTACGTCCCCGACCGGCGATCCGAGCCCGTTGAGATTCAATTCGACAATGTTCCCGCGGATTGGAAAGTGATCGCGGAGCTGGGCGCCGGTCCAACACCGAATTCGTTCGTCGCGCCCGATTACGACGCGCTGGTTGACGCGCCCGTCGAAGCGGGGAGATTCGACGAGTTCGATTTCGACAGCGCCGGCGTGCATTTCCGCGTGGCCGTCGATTCCCGCGGCTACAACAGGACGCGCCTCGAAGATTACCTGCAACGCATCACGGGTTACGAAACGCGCCTCATGGGCGGCGCGCCATTCAAGGAATACACGTTCCTGCTACACATTGGCTCGTTTCCGGAAGCAGGCGAGGGAGGGATGGAACACGCGGACTCGACCGCTATTTCGGCGGGTTCGGTTGAGGAGTTGATGAATCTGTGCGCCCACGAGTTTTTTCACGCGTGGAACGTGAAGCGGATTCGCCCGCAGGCGCTGGAGCCCGTCGATTACACGAAGGAGCAGTACGTCCGTGTTCTCTGGTTCGCGGAAGGGGTGACCAGTACCTACGCGGCCTATACGCTCGAGCGGGTGGGACTCTGGTCGAAGTCGCAGTTCTACGCCGACCTCGCTTCGCAAGTCACAGACCTCGAGTCGCGGCCCGCACGGCGATGGCAAAGCGTCGAGGATTCGAGCCTCGACGCCTGGCTGGAGAAATATCCCGAATACAACGCGCCCAGTCGCAGCATTTCTTACTACGACAAGGGCCAGATTCTCGGCGTTATGCTCGACCTGGCCATTCGCGACGCGACCGATAACCGGAAATCGCTGGACGACGTGATGCGGCTGATGGATGACGAGTACGCGAAAGCGGGCAAGTTCTACAATGGCGACGACGCGATTCGCGCCGCCGTGGAGAAGGTGGCCAGCGCGAATTTCGAGGATTTTTTTGGCCGGTACGTCGCGGGCGTCGATGAGATCCCGTACGACAAATTTCTGTCGAGCGCTGGACTGGAGCTGAAGCCGGGAGCGAGCGCCTACTCGATCATCGAGACCCCTCATCCAACCGAAAGGCAGCGGCGCATTCTGGACGGACTGCTGCAGGGCACGACGAATCCATGAGTGTCTTGCCGGCCGTTGAGCCCGCCCTCACACAATCCGTGCATTTTGGCGGCACGGCTCGAAGCACAACCGCGATCCAGACACCTCGATTTCCATGATCCGAGCCATCTTTGTTTTCGCCTATATAGCGCTCGCCATGGTGCTCCTGCTTCCGTGGCTGATTGTGTGGACGCTCATCACGAAAAATCCGGGCGCGATGTACGGCACGGCCATGCGCGCCATTCGTTTCCTGCTGCGTATCGTGGGAGTTCGCGTGCACGTTGAAGGCCTGGAGAACATTCCGCCGAGCGTTTGCATTTTTGCGGCGAACCACATTTCGGCCATCGACCCACTGGCGTTCATCCCCGCGATTCCTCGCCGCGTGGCGATCCTGGTGAAGCAGGAGCTGTTTCACATCCCGTTGCTCGGTGCAGCGATGAGGGCGGCGCAATTCGTTCCCGTAGATCGCGCGGACCGAGAATCGGCGGCCGCGAGCCTCGATTTGAGTGTGGCGTGCCTGAAGGACGGGCTGTCGTTTGCCGTTTATCCAGAGGGGACGCGCAGTCCCGACGGGCGTCTGCGGCCGCTCAAAAAGGGAGCGTTCATCATGGCGGTTGAGGCGGGCGTGCCGATCGTGCCCGTTTCGATCGCGGGAGCGCAGAAAATCATGCAAAAGGGAAGCTGGAAAATTTCAGGAGGAGACGTTATGGTCCGCTTCGGGCCGCCTGTAGACGGATCTGGTTATACGCTCGAGAGCCGCGACGAGTTGCGCGAACGGATCGAATCACTGATCGCGGCAGGACTCCCGGAAGAACAGCGTCCTCCGGCAAAGACTGCGTGATTGGCTTGCATGACGCTCGGCAGTTGGGTGCTTGCAAGAGTTGAGATAGAAGGCGC
>DATGHM010000006.1:0-3603 GCA_035307985.1 Candidatus Acidiferrales bacterium | reverse complement strand
CGTCGAGGGCGAGGTCGATCAGCCCGAAGCGTCAACCTTCGCTCTGATGGACTTCGAGCGCGAGCAAGGGATGGCGCTGCTCTGTTCGGCCTATCCGCTTGGCGATATCGCGATCGAACTATCCGATTACGAGGAGTCCGATCTTGAAGGCGGCGCGCCGATCGGGAAATTTCTTGCCGAGGTCGGAACCCTCGAATATCTCACTCACGACATCGTCGGGCTTAAGCTTGGACTGATCGAACCGTCGCGAATTTCGTTTAAGGCCGGACAGTACGTCGATGTGCTGGCGCCCGGGACGACCGAGACGCGTTCGTACTCGATGGCGAATCCGCCCAGCCGCGACGGTGAGGTCGAGCTAATCGTGAAGCTGATGGCAGGCGGGTTGTTCTCGGAATATCTGCGCGGACAGCTCAAAGTCGGTGATCGGCTCACGCTCGAAGGGCCATACGGCACTTTCCATCTGCGCGACGATGATCGCGCGGCGCTCTTTATCGCCGGCGGTTCGGGCATGGCGCCGATGCTGTCGCTGTTGCGAAGCATGACCGAAAAGCATGATCGCCGTTCCATCACCTTCTTTTACGGCGCGCGGACCAGGCGCGATCTGTTTCATCTGGACGAACTGTTCGGCTTCGAAAAGCTGCTGCCGAGCTTCCACTTCGTGCCTGCGCTCTCCGAACCGGCCGCCGCAGATGCATGGAATGGCGCTACTGGCCTGATCACCGAGGTGGTCGCGCGCAAAGCGCCCGACGCGCGGGGCATGGAAGCCTACCTGTGCGGGCCCAGCGTGATGATCGACGCGGCGATCGCGGTGCTCGTCCGCCTGGGCGTGAGCGAGCACGATATCCACTACGACAAGTTTGTCACCAAAGCGGAAACCGCGACCTAGGTTCGAGTGGGCGGGGAAATCACGGGCACAGGAATTGGATGAAATCGTCCGGTTCTACGAGATGGGTCGCTGCGTCCGTGGAACGCGCTGAGCGACTACAGCATTCATTGGGAAGCCCTCGCCCAGATTGAGCTTGCCGACTGCATCGGGTTCAGGAGTTTTTCGGTGTGGTCGCGACGCTCGGCAGCAGAGCAGTTTGCCTCAACGGTTGACAAATGAGAGCTTTTTGGCGCAGAAATTGAGCGAGCGCTCAGTCAAATGGTAGATCACCTTGGCCGGTAAAATCCTGCGTACTGGCAAAAGAGCCAGTGGTCTCATTGGGGACGCCGAGCTGCTTCGACTGAAGCAGGAAGAGATCGCCGAGGTCGCGCTCGATCTGTTCCTGAAGGACGGATTCCACGGCACCTCGACCCGCGAAATCGCACGGCGCGCCGGTGTGAGCGTCGGCGGCGTTTTTACTTACTTCAAAAGCAAAGAAGAGATTCTTCTGCACATTATCACGCGCGAACAGGAGCGCGCCGAGACGCAGCTGGTCGATGCGCTTCGCCGACAGATCGAGGAGGCTACCCAGAGCGGCGCCGAAGCGGAAACGGTTTTCGTCGCCGTGTTCGCGGCCTTCATGCATGCGATCGATGATCTTCGGCGCTTTATTCTGCTCGCCTACCAGGAGACGAAATCGCTCGATCAGGCGGCGCGACACGCGCTGACGGATCGCGAACGGCGCCTTCAGCACATCCTGAGCCAAGCCATCGATTATGGCGTGGCACAGCGCCGCTTCGCGCCGGGCAATATCGAATTGAAAGCCCACAGCATTGTGGTATTGGCGCACGCGTGGGCAGTGCGGCGCTGGGCGTTCGTCGGGGTAATGGATTCGATTGAAGACTACATTCGGTTTTTAGAGCCGCAAGTGCTTGCGATGCTCAAGAGCGGCGGCGCGACCGCGGCGGTTCAGCCGCGCAGTCACGATCGAAGAGAAAACGGGAGAGCGGTAGGATAGCGGAGATACAACGCGGGGTTACGTATAACTGGAAGCGAGGCCACGCACAGGCCGGAGGAGAATTGAGATGATTCATGCCGAACGGATTGCACACGCGGTTATCAAGGTGCGGGATTTGGAAAAGTCGCGCAAGTTCTACACCGAAATTCTGGGGATGGACGTGATGAATCACAGTCCGGAGATTGGGATTCTTTTCCTCGCCAATAACCGCCGGGACCATCACGAACTCGCCCTCCTGCAGATCGGTCCGCAGGCTGAGGCGCCGTCGGCGAATGCGATCGGCTTGCTGCACATCGCCTTTCGTTTGCGCAACGAAGCGGAGCTGCGGGCGGCTTACAAGGAGCTCAAAGAGCATCAGGTCCCCATCGCGTTCACCGTGAACCACGGCATCACCAAGAGTGTGTACTTCTACGATCCTGATGGGCATGAGCTGGAACTCTACTGCGATAATTCGCCCGAGGAATACGGCAAGCTCGCTAACCCGTATATGGGCACTGAGAAACTGGAATTTGCCCCGAACGAGCCGGGGTTGATGGACGTTTTCGCGAAAATGCAGCACTAAGCCGAGCAATTGCCTCGGCCTTCTTGAGTACGCCGACGCCGGCAACTTAGAGCCTCGCCTAAGGGCTCGCCACAAGTGAGTGAGGAATTCCGCGACATGAAATTCATGCTCCACATCAATCCGGTCGTTCCGGCGTCACCGCAGGAGCGCGAGCGGCTGCGACCGATCGCGCATCGGACGGACAAGATCCAGCAGATGCTGCAGGAGATGACCGAGTTGACGCAGATGGCTGAGGAGCTGGGCTTCGAAGGCGTCACCTTCTCGGAGCATCATTTTTATACGGAAGGGATGGAAGCCGGCTCCACGCCGACGCCGCATATTGTAGATTTGCTCTCGAAGACCAAGCGCATCAAGGTGGGGCCGTTAGGTTTCGTGCTGCCGACGTGGGATCCGATTCGGCTGGCGTGCGACGTCGCGTGGGCCGATCAAATCAGTCACGGTCGGGTGATCGTGGGACTCGCGCGCGGATTTTTCCCGCGCTGGGTCAACGTGCTGGGGCAACACTACAACGCGCAACCGTCGGTGCTGGGTCCGGAGGCCGAGGCGCACAATCGCGAAGTCTTCGAGGAGCTATTTCAGATCGTCAAACTCTGCTGGCGTGACGAGCCCTTCTCATTCAAAGGCAAATACTACCAGGTTCCGAATCCGGCAGAGGGACACGAATGGCTGGCGCACGAAGCAACCGCGCGTTTCGGCGCGCCGGGAGAATTGGACGCGAAAGGCTGGCTGCGCCGTATTTCGCCGGTTCCCAAGACCTATCAGAAGCCGCATCCGCCGATTTTCCAGGCCCTGACTATGAGCGAAGGGACTATTCGCTGGGCGGCGCGCGAGAGCGTAATACCTATTATCTTTCTGCCGTTCCCGGACATGGCGATCAACGGCGCGCAAATGTATGTCGATGAAGCGGCGAAGGCCGGCCGCTCGCTGAAGTTGGGGCAAAACGTCGGACTGTGCCGCATGGTGAATATCGCCGAGACCTACGATGCGGCATTCGAAAGCGCCCGCAACGGCTCGGTGTTCCTGTTCCGCAATTTCCATTCGAAGTTCCATCCCCAGTTGATTCCCAGCGTAATCGAACCGTACATCGAGAATGGCACGGCCTTCGTGGGTACGGTGGATGATGTTCGCCGGAAAATGTCCGCCGTGCAGGATCGGATG
>DATGHM010000005.1:0-3743 GCA_035307985.1 Candidatus Acidiferrales bacterium | reverse complement strand
AAGAACCTCGTCGATAGCGAGGTGATGATGGGTATTCTTGCGCGCGCGGGCTACGAAATCACGCCCCGCGCCGCCGACGCCGACGTTCTCGTCGTCAACACGTGCAGTTTCATCGCGCCTGCCCAGCAGGAATCCGTGCAGTCGATCCTTGAAATGGCCGAATACAAAAAGTTCGGCCGGGCGCAGAAGCTGATCGTCGCTGGTTGCATGGTCGAGCGCTACCGCAACGAAATCCGCGAACAAATTCCCGAAGTGGATGCCGTAATCGGGACGGGCGAGATTGAGAAAATCGTGGAGGCCTGTGCGGGCGAACTAAGAACTCCCGCCGCCGAACTTCCCACTTTCCTTTATCACGACCTGACGCCGCGCATCCTCGCCACGCCGCATCACACGGCCTACATCAAGATCAACGAAGGTTGCGACCATCCCTGCACCTTCTGCGTGATCCCGCAGCTTCGCGGCAAATTCCGCAGCCGCCGCTTTGAGTCGGTCGTGCGCGAAGCGGAAAACCTCGCCGTTTCGGGAGTGCGCGAAATCTCGCTCATCGGCCAGGACACCACCTTCTACGGCGAGGATCTGGGCCTTCGCGACGGCCTGCCCATCCTCCTCGAGCGTCTCGCGCAAATCGAGGATCTTCACTGGATTCGCTTCCTCTATTGCTATCCGAACCGCATCACGCCGCGCCTGCTGGAAACGATTGCCGCGCACCCGCGCCTCGCGAAATATCTCGACGTGCCATTGCAACACGCCAGCCGCAGCGTTCTCGCGCGCATGAAGCGCGGCTCGCACGGCGACGCCTTCCTGAAACTCCTGGAGCGTGCGCGCCGAACGATTCCCGGCGTCTCGATCCGCACGTCGTTCATCGTCGGCTTCCCCGGCGAAACCGAAAAGGATTTCCGCGAGCTTTGCGATTTCGTCCGCGCCGCCGAATTCGACTGGATGGGCGTCTTCGCCTACTCCGACGAAGACACCGCGAAGAGCTTCCAATGCGAGGACAAAGTCGATGCGGAGACGATCGAGCGCCGCCGCGACACGTTGATGTCGATCCAGAAGAAAATATCCGCGCGCAAACAGCGCAAACGCGTCGGCCAGCGCCCGCACGCCATGCTCGAAGGCCCCTCGAAAGACACCGATCTCGTCTGGGAAGCGCGCCTGGAAGGCATGGCGCCCGAAATCGACGGCAAGGTCTACATCACCGAATTCGCCGGCGTCACCGACGCCGCAGAACTCCCTTCGCCCGGCACGCTTGCCACCCTGGAAATCACCGGATCCCGCGACTACGACCTGATCGCCCGCGCCATCGAATGGGAGCCGGTTCGCACAGTCGACCCGGCCAGACGCGCTGCGACCGCAAGTCCCTCCCCGAGGAACCTCCTGCCAATTCTCGCTTAGGTTTCAATTCGTTTGGGTGCCAGAGGAGCGGCAGACTTTTCGAAGACGAGTCGCACAGATGACTCCTACCCGGAACAGCGTGCGAATAGAAATCGGAACAAGTGATTTAGAATGAATGCTTCAAGAATTTCTACCCGGAACAGTTTTGCGCGCTCCCGGGTTCGCTTGCCCTTCGCTTTTTTCGCGTTTAGCACCCCTGGGCAGTGCCAGCCTGAGCCTTCGCGGCGGTCGAAATTTTGAGTTATTCTTGATCTATGGAATGGCGCTGCCCGATTTGCCGCAAGCCCGTCGATTCAGAGAAGTCTCCCGACTTCCCTTTCTGCAGCGAGCGCTGCCGCCTTTTGGACCTTGGCAACTGGGCCAGCGAAAAGTATAAGATCAGCGAGCCCGTGATCGACGAATCCACTCCCGACGCTCCCGACCGAGACGCGGATGAGCGCAAAAACTGACTCGCCATCGTCCGGCAGCGGCGGAGGCGCATCGCGGGACGCATCCGCAGACACGCCTGCCACCGCTTCGTCTGCGAGCGGGCCGTCCGCATCCGCGAATTTTTCGGGGCGCAAGCCGCGCATCTCTTTGTTCATTGCGACAGCCTGCGGCCTCGGCTATCTCCCGAAAGCCCCTGGCACCTGGGGCTCTCTCGCCGGCCTCGCCCTCGAGACGCTTCCGTGGTGGCTCTTTGTTTCGGCTGCAACAATTCTGAGCGGGCGGCACCTGGGTTCGATCGTTTCATCACCAGGCCGCTTCTGGAACGACCCGTTTTTCCTCGCACAATGTGGCCTCACCGCAATCGTCGCCGTCGCCGGAGTTTTCTCGGCCAATCGTGCGGCCAAATTCTGGGCCCTCAAGGACCCTCAGCGCGTCGTCATCGATGAGGTCTCCGGTCAACACTTGACGCTGCTTTTCGGATGCATCCTCCCGGTTTCCACGGCAGGGCAGGTTTGGACTTCGCCCTTTCCTTTCGGACTCATCGCCTTCGATCGGGCCCTTAACTGGAAATATTTGGTGCTGGGTTTTATACTTTTTCGCGTGTTCGATATCTGGAAGCCTTTTCCCGCGCGACAGGCGGAATCGCTTCCCGGCGGCTGGGGTATCATGGCCGACGACTGGATCGCCGCCATCTATGCGGGTCTGGGCCTGTGGCTCGCCCGCGCACTGGGATTGTGAGAAGCTAGACTATGCAGGCTGGAAGCTGCACGGGGCTGAGCGCCTCGTCTCAATGATGATTTGTCCCACGCGGTACATGCCGGATTCTTATCTTGCTGTCAACGGTCGACTGCCCACTGTCAACTCGCTTCGATTGAACCTACAACTTTCAACCGTTACGTCTCGATTCTCAACCATCGACTCTGAACTCCCGTGCCAATGACCTCCACGCCCCGAATCGAAAGCGTGAAGCCGGCGGCGGCTCTTCCCGGCGGCGAAATCAAAATTCACGGAAGCGGCTTCGCGGCCATCGGAAACCACGCGCGGCCCCAGGTTCAATTCGGCCCAGTGGAAGGCAGCGTGGTGGTCGCAGCGGAAAACTTCGTGATCGCGCGCGTTCCCGACGGAGCCGCCGGAGGCGCGGTCCGCGTGCGCATGGGCAGCATCGAGAGCCAGCCTTTTCCCATCGCGCTCGGCGTGCAACTCGCGGACAATCTCCATCCCGTTGCGAATCCTGCGGTGGACGCCGAAGGCAATGTTTACGTCACGTTCAGCGGCCAACGCGGCCAGAAAGTTCCCGTCTCGCTCTACAAAATCACGTCGAATCACAACGTGAAGCCTTTCATCACCGAGCTGATGAATCCCACAGGCCTCGCCATCGGCCGCGAGGGCCACCTTTTCGTCTCCTGCCGGAACGACGGTACCATCCACCGCGTCTCTTCCGACGGCCGCGCCATGCAGTGGATTGAAGGTATGGGCATCGCCACGGGCCTCGCGTTCGACCCCACCGGAAATCTCTACGTGGGCGACCGCAGCGGCACCATTTTCAAAATTGGCGCCGACCGCGAGATCTTCGTGTTCGCCACTCTTGAGCCCTCGATCTCCGCCTATCACCTGGCCTTCAGCCCAACCGGCGACCTCTACGTCACCGGCCCTACGACCTCAAGCTTCGATCGCGTTTACAGGATTTCGCCCGCAGGCGAAGTCACCACATTTTTCCGGGGCCTCGGTCGCCCGCAAGGGCTCGCCTTCGACCGCTTTGGCAATCTTTATGTTGCCGCGTCGCTCGGCGGCAAGAGCGGAGTCGTCCGTCTGACTCCCCAGGCCGAGCCGGAGCTGGTCATCAGTGGCAGTAACATCGTCGGCCTCGCGCTTCTCCCCTCCCACCGCTCCTTCATCACCACCAACAGCGCCCTCTACACTCT
>DATGHM010000004.1:0-3022 GCA_035307985.1 Candidatus Acidiferrales bacterium | reverse complement strand
CTTGCGCAGAACGTAGCCGCGGCCTTCGTTCGAGGGAATTACGCCGTCCGAAATCAAAAACGTCGCGGCGCGTGAATGATCTGCAATCACCCTGAGTGAGCCGGCGCTCTTCTTGCCTTCCTCAAGTTCTTCTTCCCGCTGGAGATCGATGCCGCAGAGTCCGGCCGCGCGCTTCATCAGCGGGACGAAAAGATCTGTGTCGTAATTGCTAATTACGCCTTGCAGGACGGCGGCGGTTCGTTCGAGGCCCATCCCCGTATCCACCGAAGGCTTTGGCAACGGATTAAGCTTCCCGTCGGCATCGCGGTTGAACTGCATGAAGACGAGATTCCAGATTTCGACGTAGCGGCCGCACTCGCACGGAAATTTGCAATCCGTGTGGCCCTGGTCGGAAGCGGCTGGGCCCATATCGAAGAAAATTTCGCTGCACGGGCCACAGGGGCCCGTCTCGCCCATTTGCCAGAAATTTTCTTTCAGGCCCGGGATTTCGAAAACGCGGTCCTTCGGCGCGCCGGTCTCGATCCAGAGCTTGGCGGCGTCATGATCGGGCTGGAGTTTCGTTCCTTTAGAGATTTCCGCACCGCCAAAGATGGTGAAATAGAGTTTGTCGACCGGAAGGCCAAACCACTGCGGTGAAGTGACCAGCTCCCAGGCGTAGGCGATGGCTTCCTTCTTGAAATAATCTCCGAAGGAAAAGTTTCCCAGCATCTCGAAGAACGTGTGATGCCGGTTCGTGAAGCCCACGTTTTCGAGGTCGTTGTGCTTGCCGCCCGCGCGCACGCATTTCTGGCACGACGTGGCTTTGTTGTAGTCGCGCTGCTCGACGCCCAGGAAAACGTCCTTGAACTGATTCATTCCCGCGTTGGTGAAGAGCAGCGTGGGATCGTTCGTCGGGACGAGCGAGGAGCTGCGCACCGCGCGATGCCCACGCTCCTCGAAGAAGCGCAGGAAGGTGCTTCGAATTTCGTTTCCAGATAACCTGTTCACAATGCCGTTCATTATGGCAGAGCCCGGTGTCTACTGGCGAGCGTCACCATCATTCTGAACGCGAACAGTGGCCACCGCCGCGCTGAGGCTCCGCGTTGGCGTCTGGCGCGTGGAGTAGCGGCGGCCAGACGCCGACTTGCGCCGTTTCAACGCTACAAACGCCTGTTCGTGGACGCACCTCTACACGCGAATGGGCGACCGCTTTTCCACGGTTGCCGGCGAACTGAATGGCCTGAAAAACACGATTTTTGTATCGATTAGAAATTCAATTTGTATTGATACTAAAAGGCTTAGCGCGATTTCTGTTTGCAATAAATGCACAACAGAAATCGCGCAAATTGATTGCGCTTGGCGGGTGGGACGGACCTACACCCGTGAAAGGGCTAGCGCGAAGGCGCCGCGCCCGGCTCGAGAGGAGGAATTCGCTCGACGCGGGGAAAGTAAATTTCGAAGCTGGTGCCCTGGCCCGGCTCGCTTTCCACCCAGATAAAACCGCCGCTCTGTTTGACGATGCCGTAGACGGTCGCAAGTCCCAGGCCGGTGCCCTGCCCGAGAGTCTTTGTGGTGAAAAACGGCTCGAAGAGCCGGGCTTGCGTCCCTTTATCCATTCCGAAGCCGGTGTCGCTCACTGAGATCATGACGTAAGGGCCCGGCGTCATGGGGGCACGGCGCTGGGCCTCGTCTTCCGTCAATTCTTTGTTGAAGGTCTCGATGGTGAGACGCCCGCCTTTCGGCATCGCGTCGCGCGCGTTGAGCGAAAGATTGATGATCACCTGTTTGAGCTGGTGAACGTCGGCGAGCACTCGGCCCAGGCCCGGGCTCAAATGCAGGACGAGCTCGATTTCCGCTCCGAGCAGCCCGTCGAGCATCCTGCACGACTCGTAGACCACCTCGTTCAGGTCGAGCACCTTCGGCTCGAGCACCTGTTGGCGACCGAAGGCAAGGAGTTGACTGGTGAGCGCGGCCGCGCGCTTGGCGGCTTTCTTGATTTCCTCCACTTTGTGCCGCCACGCACAATCCTCGGCGGGAAACTGGTGAAGCAACAGGTCGCTGAATCCGATGATGACGGCGAGAAGATTATTGAAATCGTGGGCGAGGCCGGCGGACAACTGCCCGACGGCGTTCATTTTTTGCGATTTGCGCAGAGCCTCCTGAACCTGGCGAAGACCCTCTTCCGCCTTTTTTTGCTCGCTCAGGTCGCGAACGACGCTGACGAAGGCGGGCTCGGTGCCGCCCAGCGGGCGCAGCGAAATCTCGACGGGAATTGCCTCTCCGGTCTTGTGGATCGCGGTGCATTCCGTCGGCTTGGGTTCGAAGTCGGGGTGGCCCGCGACGAGATTGCGGATAAGCCGCCGGGTGATGCGATCGCGATCTCCGGACGCGATGAGGCGAAAAAGGCTTTGCCCGGTCAGTTCGCCGAGGGAATACCCGAACAAACTGAAAGCAGATTGATTGGCCGCGACGATGTTAGCCTGCTCATCGACAACGAATATGGCGTCCGGAGTTGCGTCCGCCATGGCGCGTTCGAGCGCCCGAGTCGGATGTTCCTGCGAGTTCTGCGTGATTTCGTTCGTATCCACCATAATTTCCAAGGACGGCGCCTGAGACTCCTCCCCCCTCCTGACTTGCCTGCATGTACGAACCGATCGGTTCGGCATCCCCTTAGGATGAGGCACGCGCGGCGGCCTGTCGTTGCGGAGAATCAATTCCTTGTTTGCGCGAGCGCAATGAGGGAAACACTTGCGTGAAGCGAAGAGAAGTGGAGTTACTCGATGTCGAAGGAAAGAAGGCGCTGCGGAGAACGCAGGAGGATGCTGCCGCGCTTTTTCTCGATGACGCCGCGCCGTTGCCAATCGCTGAGATAGCGGCTCGCGGTGAACAGGGTGACGTGGGCCATGCTGGCGAGCTCCTCGTTGGTGATTTCGATTTCCACTCCGCGAGAAACGGAGCGGCCGATGCCGTAGCAAAGGTCCACGACGGTCTGGCGGAGCCGGTGAGCCGCGCTGCGGCTGCTCAGGCTCATGTGAACGCAGAG
>DATGHM010000003.1:0-20755 GCA_035307985.1 Candidatus Acidiferrales bacterium | reverse complement strand
TACAACTGAAAACCGACGGCAACGCTCTTGGCAATTCCTGGAATCGTGCCCTCGCCGTTCGGGCCGTAGCCCAAGCTTCCGCCCGGAGCGCCGAGAGCCGTCGGGCTATTGCCCTGGATTGTGAAGGTGAAGCCGTCGGCGATAGCGTTCGTGAGCTGAAAACTGAAATCGTTGGTGAAGGACTGGACGTTGACCTCGGTACTGAAGAAGGCGCTGCGCGCCTCTCCTCCTCCGCCGTTGGTCAACCGCAGCCGAGTTCCGCTAATCAATGCCCCCCCGTTCAGCGTTAGACCCGAGGTAGTGAACCCGCTCCCGTAGCTCGGTTGGGTGACAGCAGCGTTCACCGTGAGTGCGGCCGCGTTGCTGGTAACTGAACCCTCCGCATTGGAGACGACCACCTCGAAAGCGGTTCCGTTATCCGTACTCATGGCGGGCGGCGTGGTGTAACTGGAAGAAGTCGCGCCGGAAATGTTGTTGAAGCCGGACCCGGTGTTGGCCGTCCACTGATAGGTCAGTGGGGCGGTTCCGGTAGCGACCACCGAGAAGGTGGCCGTCTGGCCGATTATCACACTCTGATTGGCGGGTTGCGTAGTGATCGTCGGCGGAGCGGTGTTCGCGGTAAGTGTGGCCGGATTGCTGGTCGCCGAGCCCTGCGCATTGCTCACCGTGACCTCAAAGATGGTTCCGTTATCCGCGCTCGTCGTAGGTGGCGTCGTGTAGCTGGAGGAGTTCGCGCCGGAGATGTTGTTGAAGCCGGAGCCCGTGTTTTCCGCCCACTGATACGTGAGCGGTGCGGTACCGGTGGCAACGACGGAGAAGGTTGCCGTCTGTCCGACCAGGACGGTCTGATTGGCGGGTTGCGTGGTGATCGTCGGCGGGAGCGGCGAGGTGACGGTCAACGTCGCGGAGTTGCTGGTTACGGAACCTTCCGCATTCGTGACGAGCACCTCGAAAGCGGTTCCGTTATCCGTGCTCGTAGCCGGCGGCGTCGTGTAGCTGGACGAATTCGCGCCGGAAATATTGTTGAAGCCGGAGCCGGTGTTTTCCATCCATTGATAGGTGAGAGGAGCGGTACCACTGGCGACCACGGAGAACGTTGCCGCCTGCCCTATCACCACGGTCTGGTTGGCTGGCTGAGTGGTGATGGAGGGCGCCGCCAAATTGGAGGTGTACGTCCAAGTGAGAATGTCCTGCGTGGCGGTGAGCCCTCCCGTTCCTCCGGTGAACCCTACGTAGGCGGTGTTGCCCGCCAACGCCGGAATGTTGATCGCTACAGATTGTGTGAAGCTCTTGCCCGTGCTGGAATCCGTGATGGTCCACATCAGAGTCGTGCCGTCATACGTCATGTGCACGTTCATCAGGTCGCCGCTGTGAAGATCGACCCCCGTCGTGGTCACGCCAGGTGTAGCGGAGGGAGAGGCCCCGTTTGTCCAAGAACCGGTAAGGCTGACTGCCTTGTTCCCCAGAACCGTGCTGTACAACTGGAATCCCACGGCCGCGCTCCTGCCGATCCCCGGAATCGTATTCGTGGAATTTGGACCGTACCCTAAGGCTCCGCCTGGAGCGCCGAGGGCGGTCGAACTGTTGCCCTGGATAGTGAAGGTGAAGCCGTCCGCGTTGGCGTTCGTAAGCTGAAAGTTGAAGTCGTTGGTGAAGGACTGCACGTTGACGGGGCTCGTGAAGAATGCGCTCCGCGCCTCGCCCGTCCCGCCGTCTGTCAGGCGCAACCGCGTCCCGCTGATCGCCGCACCGCCGTTCAGGGTCAATCCAAGGGAGGTGAACCCGCTACCATAGCTTGGCGAACTTCCTCCTCCCGAGGTCTGGATTGTGTAGATTCCCGTGGCCACGGCGCTGTTCGTCATCCCGCTGGCGGCTGCTATCGCCTCAATCGTTTCCGTGTTGCTCACGGTAATCGGCGCGGAGTATTGAGGGGACGCGGTGGTCGGTGTCGTGCCGTCCGCCGTGTAATAAATCGTTGCCCCGCTCGTCGCATCCGAAATCATCACCGGCAGCGCCGCAGTGTATGTCCCCGGCGCCGGACTGAACGTTGGAGTCGCCACTTGTCCGGATCCGGAACCAAGCAGTCCGTAGGCATCGAGTTCGCCCTGTGCGCCGATGTACACCTTGCCGTTAGCAATCGTGGGCACGGTAAACTTCACAGCGAGGCCCGCTGTGTCGCGGCCGTTTGCCGCCTGAGAACTGTTCCAAAGTTCATGGCTAACGTTGGTGGCGTCAAAAGCGTGCAATACAGCAGGGCCGGTATCATATTTCGACGAATCGATGGCCCACACGATTCCGTTTGTGTTTCCGTTTGAGCTGACCGAAGGGGTAGCACCCGGGAATGCGAGCGACATGGAGGAATGCGACGTGGACGTCGTCAGGCGGCCGTTGCTCAAACCAAATGCCTTTAGATAATCGTTCGTCCCCCAGAAATAAACGTTGTTGTTCCAATACGCCGGCATGCTCCAAATTCCTCCGCCGACGGCCGACGTGAGCTCTTGCACGATTTCGGAGTCGCTCGAGCAACCGGAACAATAATGGGTGTTGTTGGTTGTCATCTGATCCCGGTTAATCAGGTAGATGGTTGACCGTTTGCCTGCCTCAATCAGTTCATGGGAAAAGGTGCCGGGTTGATCGGGCAGCAGAAGAACGCCGCCGGAACCCAGATCCCCATCAGTGCTGTTCAGGCTCGACTGGTTGTAGGGCGTAAAGTAATCCGTGAGAGCGAGCGTGCTCCCGCTCAGAATGAGCTTGAAAATGCTGTCGCCAAAGTCTTTGGAATCAAAAGTACCGTTTCCGGTGACCGAGAAAATGCTTCCATTCGAGTCCGCTGCGAGGCCTGCGCCGGACATCCAGATTCCCGCGTCTGTGCCGTTCGGGTTGGCAACGAAAACCGCCGTTCGCGCGAGCGACGAGGCGTTGTAGGCGAAGATCCAGCCGTGGTATGGAGTAGAGTCACAGTGAGATGCGTAGGCGATATAGACGGTCCCATTCAAAAACAGCAGTCCCGGCCGATTGAACTGAGTAGCGTCATTAAAGGTGATCGTTGTACCGCCCTCGCCGGTGCCCGGGACGGTCGCAGTAATCTGGGACGGTCCCGGCGATATTTCCGCGCCCGTTGTGATGTCGAGCATATGCAGGCGATGGATGAACGAGCCATTCGCAAGCTCCGATTTCGCTTCCACATACATGGAGCTCGTATTGCGGTCGATTACCGGCGTACTGGTGATTCCGATCAACGGTTTCACGTTATTGCAATGCGCGGCCGCCAGATCCCCTACCGGTACCGCCTTCTCGTCCGTTGTGCCTCCGTGGTTAGCATCGACCAGGCTGGCATGCCAGAGTTGGGTTCCGTTGTCCGCATCGAAAGCATAGACGCTGTCGTTTTCTGTCGCTACGTACACCACGTTATGCGTGCCGCCGGCGATTGCGACGTTCGACATATACAGCGGCTGGGCATAGACAAAGCCGTCCACCGAAGTCTTGAATAGCTTCCCGAAACTGCTCGAATTCACGTTGCTGGGCGTCAAAATTATTTCGTTGATGTTCTGCCCCGTGCGCATATTGTCGTTGTGCTGGGTCAATACATCTACCTGGGCTGATGCGGACAGGACGGGAAGCAGCAAGGCAAGCAGCAACAACACTTTTTTCATGAAGGGACCTTCCAGTTTTTGATAATGGCCCTGCCCTGTCAGTCGGAAGCCCCGCTGCCAGAATCAGGCGAGCCATCGGGAGCATGGCGCCTTTGACCCCACGTCAAGACGCGACCACACGCAGGCCTCAACAAGCCCGGGAAATCGATTCGTCCAATTGTGAGGGAATGGCACCTTTCGGGCCCTTGTCGAGCAATCGCCCTGCCACGTCTATCGCCTGCTCGAGACATCTTCTTCTGCGCATAACTCGTTTGAGATCAGGGTGCCGAGCTCGAAAAATGCAAATCGCGCCGCCGCCGTTTCATTACGACTGTGCAAAGTTTTGCCACTGTTGGCGACGGACAACGCTCCTGTGTCGATGTCGATGAAGGCGTGACCTCTGGTTGCCGCCTTGAAGGTTTTGGTTCGACGGGATTGATGCCTAGGATTGAGTGGTGCCCGGGGCGGGATTTGAACCCGCACGCCCGTAAGGGCAAGGGATTTTAAGTCCCCCGCGTATGCCATTCCGCCACCCGGGCAAACGTCTGGGTCGCATTATATAGCGTTCTGAGGTGGCGCGACCGCGTCCGTGAAATTCCGTGTCCTGACAGCGGAGCAGGGATTCTACCGCGGCATAACTACCGGCCGGCGACGTCGATCGCGCCGCAAAATAGTCCACTTGACGAACAAAAGGCGAATCCGAAATGACCGATTTTTTGACGAGTCGGAAGTTGCCGCCGTTTTGTTTTCATGGGGTTACGGCGCTTTCTACTCGAAGGGGTTTGCAAGCTAGGCGGAGCCCGGCACTCTAGCTACTCCTTCACGACGGCCTTGACGAGATTCCGGGGATTGTCTACGTCCGACCCCACCAGAACGGCGAAATGATAGGCAAATAGCTGCAGAGGCACGACCTCGAGGAGCGGAAGCAGGAGTTCAGGTGCGGGCGGGACAAACAGCACTCGCTCAGCGCAGTCTCCAATCTCGCCGTCGTCTTCCGTTGCAATGGCGATCGCCCTTCCGCCGTGGGACTTGACGTAAGAAAGCACGTCGAGTGTTTTTCTATAGCGGAGGAGGGAATCGGGATCGGTCGTGTCACGCGTCGCAAGAGCGATGACCGTCAGGTCGCTATCGACCAGGGCATTCGGACCATGCCGAAGTTCTCCGGCGGGCATGCCTTCCGCCTGGACGTAGGAAAGCTCCTTCAGTTTAAGCGCGCCCTCGCGCGCGATCGCATAGTGAACGCCTCTCCCCAGCAGCAGGAATGAGCGCGCATCGCGATAGAAACGGGCGGCCTCCGCTGCCGCTGCGTCCCAGGCGTTCAGATTGCGCTCGATGCAATCGGGAAGCGCCGCGAGCCGAGCGAGATGAACGCGCGTAACCTCCGACGTGACGCGGCCGCGCCGGCGCGCAAGGAACAGCGAAAAGAGATGCAGTATGGCCAGCTGCGTGGTGAAACTTTTCGTTGCCGGTACCGCCTTCTCCGGGCCTGCAAACGTGAGCAGGGAAGCGGTGGCTTCGCGCGTGATCGTCGACTTCGCGACATTCGAGATGCCGATGGTCTGGGCGCCGCGGTTTAGCGCTTCGCGCAGGGCTGCGATCGTGTCTCCCGTTTCCCCGGATTGCGAAATCACGATGACGATCGGGTCGGATCCCGCGTGAGTGGAGCGATAGCAGTATTCGCTCGCGTACTCCACGTCCACGGCGACGCCTGCCAGATCCTCCATCATGATTTCGCCGGCCAGCCCGGCATTCCGGCTCGAACCACTCGCTGCGATGATGATCTTCCGGAATGCGAGAAGCGCGCTTTCCAATCGGTCCAACGCGCCCGGGAAGATGACGTCGCCTTGGACGTTGTTCAGGAGGGTTTCGCGGATCGCGCGCGGCTGGTCGTGGATCTCGCGCAGCATGGCGTGAGGAAACTTACGCTTCGCGGCGTCTTGGTTGGTGGAATCCTTCGACATTTGCCAGTGTCTCGATCGAATCGGAGCCGCCAGGACTGTTAGCGGAATCGACGAATCAGCAACGTGTGCCGGCCGGAACGGTAAAGGCCCACCACATAGATGGCGGGCGTCCCCTTCGTTGAATAGATGAGTTGGCGAATGCGCAGCATCGGCGTGCCTCGCGGAATCGACAGAAGTTCCGCCGTGCGCTGATCGGCATCGGTGGCGTCGATTTCCTCATCGGCATAAGCCAGCGTGAGGCCATAGTCCCGCTCGAGCGTCGAAAACAGCGATCCGCGCTCCAGATTGGGAGTTGCCAGATCCGGGAACTCTTCGGCCGCGAGATAGCAAGTCTCGAGCGCGAACGGTTCGTCTCCCGCCTGCCGGACCCGCTGCACGACGGTCAGGGGGCTCGCGGACGGCAGCGACAAACGTGCGGCGATCTCAGGATCCGTTTCGGCCGAACTCAACCTGACGATCTTCGAGTGCCCGGACAGGCCACGGCTAGCCATCTGCTCGGTATAGCTCATCAGCTTGTTGAAATGGATTTTGGGAGGAGCGACGAAGGTGCCGGCGCCGTGCCTCCGCTCCACCAGGCCTTCCCGCGCGAGATCGGCCAGCGCGTGGCGCGCGGTCATCAGGCTGACCTTGTGAATCCTGGCGAGCTCGCGCTCCGATTCGACCAGGTCCCCAGGGTTCAACCTCCCTAGTTCGATACGCTTACGGATCGAATTTTGGATTCGACGGTAGGCAGGCTCGCCATTTCGGTGGTTGGTATTCATCCAATCTCCGGCCGGTTCGGGATGCCCGTGATTCTCTATGGTTTTCCGGAAGTGTACCACGCTATAGAGCAGCTTGCCCGGTTCTATTACCCGCTATAGAGCGCCTTCCGTCCGCCATGTGCACTGCTATAGCGGATTTCGCGGCATGGAATCCGCGTAATCCTCATATAGCACGTTTTTATTGCTTGGCAAGCAAAATTCTGCTTGACAACGAAGAATCCCTGCTATATAGCTCAATGCCACGCAGGGAGGGTTCGGGGGTATAGCAGCCTCTCGCACGATTGGGCAGGAGGTGCCTGTGAAGCGGACGTGCCGGTCTTTCGCACTCGTGTTTTCTCTGGCCGCGTTTCTGATCGCGGCTCTTTTTGCTACCGCAACGCCACTCTGGAGCCAGGATGTCACGGCGTCCATAACCGGAACGGTTAGCGACCCGTCGGGCGCAGCCATCGCCGGCGCAACGGTGACCGCCACTGAAGTGAACCGCGGCACGGTCTACACCACAAAAACGAACGACACAGGGCTCTACAATTTGCTCCGCATTCCCATCGGCACCTATAACATAAGGGCCGAGTCGAAAGGCTTCGAAAACGCCGTTCAGTCTGGCATCACACTTGTGCTGAACCAGATCGCCCGCATGGATTTCCAGCTCAAAGTGGGCGCGGCGACAGAGACTGTTGAAGTCACCTCGGCGCCTCCTGTGCTGCAGACCCAGACTACGCAACTCAGCACGGTGGTGGATTCGACTACGATCGAGAATCTTCCGCTGGCTTCCGGAAACTATATCCAACTGACACTGCTGGCACCCGGGAGTGTCCAGCCGAATCCTGCGTCGATGGTGCAGGCGGCGCGCATCGATAGCGCTGGAAGGCCATACATCAATGGCAACCGCGAACAGTCTGACAACTTCCTTCTCGACGGCGTCGACAACAATGAAGTCTCCGACAATCTGGTTGGCTATCAGCCGCAGAAGGACGCCATTCAGGAATTCAACCTGATCACGCAAAACGCACCCGCCGAGTTCGGCAGCTATGCGGGCGGCATCATCAACGCCACAATCAAGTCGGGAAGCAATAGCTTTCACGGCGATGCCTTCGAATATTTCCGCAATGACAAGCTGAACGCGAATAGCTGGCAAAACAACCTGGTCGGCGCTCCCAAGAACGGGATGCGTTGGAACCTTTTCGGCGGCACTTTCGGTGGTCCGATTAAAAAGGACAAGCTGTTCTTCTTTGCCGATTACCAGGGCCAGCGATTCGATTTTCCGTCGTCTGCCTTTACGCCCGCACCCAAGACGTTTACAGCGGCCGAGCGAGCCGGCAATTTCGGCGACATCTGCACAGGCGGATTTACGGGTGGAATCTGCAATGATCGCGATTCAAAGGGGAACATCATCGATCAGCTGTACAGCCCCTATGCAGTGGATGGCAGCGGCAACCGTCTTCCCTACGCGAATAACATCATCACCGACCCAATCAATCCGGTTGCACAAGCTCTTTTCGCCTCGAGCATCTATCCAGCGGCGACGAGCGCGAATCCGGCGGACAGCGTCTATAACTACGACACCGCCAGTGCCATCAACGTCGACCAGGGCGACGCGAGGGTGGACTACAACATCTCCAATTCGGACCGGCTGTTCTTCCGTTATTCGCGGGAGTTCCAGGACAATCCGAATACCGCGACGGGTTCTGGAACACTATGGGGCCTGAACGACGGGCACGCGAAAATGCAGAACGGCGTCTTGAACTGGACGCATGTCTTTTCGCCTACCCTCGTGAACGAGGCGCGAATGGGGGTCAATTACGTCCGGCTGGATACAAACAACTCCGATACGACTCCGCTTGGCAGCTTGGGGCAGCAGCTTGGCATACCCAATGCGAATGACCCCGGCCCCGGTCTGCCCTACCTCAACTTCAGCGGATTTGCCACGGGAGTTGGCGGCGAAGGAGTCGTCCAGCTTTTCGCCACCACCGTGCTCCAGTATGAAGACAATCTGACCATCAACCGTGGCCGACATACATTCCATGTCGGCTTCCAATTTTTCCGCGACCGCATCAATGCCTACTATTCGGGAAACAACGGGCAGCTCGGTTTCCTGGACTTCAGCGGGAAATTCACTGAGGGCATCAACACGGCTAGCAATGATTTGCAGACAGGTGTCGGCGCGGGCAGCGGTTACGGGGGAGCCGATTTCTATCTCGGCCTGTCGAGCGATGAAGGCCGCGGCTCCGTGGGCGGTACGTGGGGCCAGCGGGCAAACGTTGTTGCGGGTTACTTCCAGGACGACTGGCAGGTAACGCCGAACCTCACGTTGAACCTTGGTCTGCGCTACGAAAATCACACACCGTGGGTGGAAACTCACGATCGAATGTTGAACTTCGGTTTCTATAGCGGCGTCCCGGAATTCCCTGCCGGCTCGACTATCCCCGCAGGGTTCACAGTCCCGGCGGGCAGCCTGGCGCCGGTGATTGGCTCGAATCGGGCGCTTTACAACACCTACAACGGAATCGGAAACTACCAGCCACGCATCGGCATCGCTTGGACTCCCGGTTTCCTCAATGGGAAGACGGTGGTCCGCGCAGCGTTTACCTCTTCAAGCTATCTCGAAGGGACCGGAACGAACCTTCGACTGACCTTGAATCCGCCGTTCGGAAACGAATTCGAGGCAATTTATACCGGCACCGCATTCCAGTCCCCGGGCACACTGCCTCCGACGGTGGACAATGGGCTCCAAACACCGCCGCCAAGCGACCCGTTCGCCGGCGCGGTCGCTCGCTTGTGGGCCCCCGACATTCAGCCTGAACTCAACAACGAATATAACCTTACGGTCCAGGAGCGGCTGAACAACACAACCACTCTTCAGGTCGGCTACGTGGGCCAGCGGACGACGCACCTGATGGTCCCATCGAACTATAACCAAAAGCAGGTAACGACGGGCGGTTGCTCGGTCGCGGCAACGAACTGTGTCGAGAATAACGGCGTGTTCTACCTGCTTTCGGATGGACCGATCATGGGCGGTAATCCGATTCTCAAGGACGACTTGGGCCCGATCTCCGGAACGGCCTCCAGCGGCAACATGGATTACAACGCTTTGCAAGCCGTGTTGCAGAAGCAGTATGGCAGCGGGCTCCAGTATCAGGTTTCGTACACCTACTCGAAGTGCATGACCAACTCCAGCGGATACTATGGCTCCTGGGGCGGTCAGACTGTGCCCACCTCGCCGTACTTCCAGAATATCTACGACCCGCGCGCCGAATGGGGGGCGTGCTACTACGACGTAACCCACGATCTTACGGCCAACGCGGTCTATGACATTCCAGTCGGTAAGGATCGCGCCTATGGCAAGAACCTGAACCCAGTCGTCCGAAACATCGTGGGCGATTGGACGATAAGCCCCATCGTCACGCTGCGTGGAGGATTCCCCTTGACGTTTGAATACTATGACTTCCTGGGGACGGGCACTCGCGGCGAGCGTCCCGATTGTAACGGGCCAATTCCCGTCGTAAACAGCCACACCACAATCTCTGGAGTTCCGGGTATTCAGTGGTTTAACCCCAGTAACGCCAGTGCTCCCGCGGGCGTTTTCGGGACCTGTGGAATCGGCACCGTACGCGGCCCGGGTGAGAAGGAAGTTGACATGAGCTTGATTAAGGACTTCCACATCTCTGAGTCAAAACGTCTCGAATTCCGCAGCGACTTCATCAACCTCTTCAACCATCCGGTTCTGACCACGGGCTACTGCACGATCGGCATCGGAGCGGCTGGCTGCGGGACGGACGGCGTGATTAACACGTCGCAACTGGAGCGCAACATTCAGTTCGCTTTGAAGTTCATTTTCTAACCTCCACCCCTAGGCTGTAGAATGGGGCAGGCGATTCGGGTCGCCTGCCCCGTTTATTTTTTGCTTATGCCGCGCACTGCTTTGCCGACGTTTTGTCTCGCGTTCTCCGCGCTGCTTGTTCCATCGAGCCTCGCGCAGTCCCCGGCTAAATCCTCTTCACCTGAGAGTTCTTCCGCCGTTGAACGCGCCCTTGACCTGGCGAAAGAGGGCCAGTGCACCGCCGCTTTGCCCTTGTTGAGAAGTACCGGCTTGCACGCCGCCGATCGCCAGACGAAGCGAAGCGTCGGTCTGGCCACCGTTCGATGCGCGCTGAAGTTGGACAGGCCAGAAGTAGCCGTAACCGCGCTACTGTCGCTGTCTCGGGATTTTCCCCGCGATCCGGAAGTCCTCTACGTTACGACTCACGCCTATTCCGATCTGGCTACTCGCGCATCGCAGGAACTCGCCCAGACCGCGCCCGATTCCGACCCTGCGCGAGAGCTGTATGCGGAATCGCTCGAGATGCAGGGGAAATGGGACGACGCGGAAGCCCAATATCGAAAGATTCTCGCGGCTCACCCCGATCTTCCGGGCATTCATTACCGGATCGGCCGTCTCATTCTTTCCAAGCCGCCTGCCGCCACCACAGCTAGCGACGCAACTCGCGAGTTCGAGGACGAACTCAAGCTCGATCCGAAAAATGCGGACGCCGAGTACATTCTCGGCGAACTGGCCCGCCAGTCATCTCACTGGGACGACGCGGTCGCCCACCTGTCCCGCGCCGTGAAACTCGATCCCGGCTTCGCCGCCGCGTATCTGGGACTCGGAATGTCGTTGAACTCCGCGGGAAAATTTGGCGATTCGGTCGTCCCGCTCGAGAAGTACGTGCACTTGCAGCCGGACGATCCCGCGGGACACTATCAACTCGCGATTGCTTGCGCGCGAAGCGGCCGCAGGGCAGAAGCCGAAAAGGAGATGGCTCTTCAGCGCGCTCTCGTGAACAAGTCTCGCGAGACGCAAGGGAAGGAGGCGCAGGGACCGGGCGAGCCCCGGTAGTCCTGCGCGCGCCAGAATCCAAAATGCATCCAGCCTCGAAGATTTTCGTGAACGCCTGGGGATGAAGACCGGACCGCCAGATCTGTTCTCCAGGCGTTGCTTTCTCCGCGCTCTTGGGTTTCTTGGTGCGAACGCAGCACTTGCCCAAACTGCTTTTAGGCTACCGGGAGCCGCAGCAGCCTCCTCCTCTGCCATCGCTCCTGTCTTCCAGCGGATTCCCGCCAGCGCCAGCGGAATCTCGTGGGTCCACGTGAACGGCCGTTCGGAAGACATGTATCTGCCGGAGACGGTCGGCGCGGGCTGCGCTTTCTTCGACTATGACAACGACGGCTGGATGGACATCTACCTGGTGAACAGCGGCAACTGCGATTTCTACCGTCCCCATCCGCCGCTGCGAAACGCACTCTACAAAAACAATCGCGACGGCACGTTCACGGATGTAACTCTCAACGCAGGCGTCACCGGGAACGCGTACGGGATGGGCGTTGCAGTTGGCGACTATGATGCCGACGGATTCCCCGATCTCTACGTCACTCAGTATCCGCGGAGCATTCTTTACCACAACAACGGCGACGGCACGTTCACCGATGTAACCGCCAAAGCCGGCGTGGCCGCTCCCGGCTGGGGAACGAGCGCCGTCTGGTTCGATTACGACAACGATGGACGGCTCGACCTCTTCGTCTGCGGCTTCGTGGACTACAACAAGTCGAAGAACAAGTGGTGCGGAAATCGAGCCACGAACGATCGTTACTACTGCATTCCCAGCGTGTACGAACCCGCGCCGTCGTGGCTGTTTCATAACAATGGCGACGGCACGTTCACCGACGTTAGCAGAGAATCTGGAATCGCGTCGTCGCTCGGAAAGGCCTGGGGTGTCGTGGCGGCCGACATCAATAACGACGGCCGGATGGATCTGTTCGTCTCGAACGATACCGTTGCAAATTTTCTTTTCGTCAACCGTGGGAAAGGAAAATTCGAGGAGGATGGTCTACTGGCGGGAGTCGGCTACAGCTCTTACGGGCGCGCTCGCTCGGGAATGGGCGTGGACGCGGCCGATTTCGACCAGGACGGCTGGATCGATCTCTTCGTCGCCAACGTCGATCACGAAATGTACGCGCTCTATCACAACAACAAAGACGGAAGCTTCACTGATCTCGCTCCGCAAGACGGCATTGGCTCGACAACGGAATTGATGAGCGGCTGGGGGCTCAAGTTCTTCGATTACGACGACGACGGCAACCTCGATCTTTTTCTCTGTAACGGGCATCCCGACGACAAGATCGACGCCCGCGTTTTTGGCGTGAAGTATCGGGAACCCCTTCTGCTCTTCCGCAACACGGGCGCGGGTTTTGAGAACGTCAGTGGCGAGAGCGGTCCGGCCCTCAACGAACCCCTGTCGGGCAGAGGGATGGCTCTTGGCGATTTCAACAACGATGGATTCGTGGATGTACTCGTGACCCAGAACGGCGGTCCTCCGATCCTGCTCAAGAACAGCGCGGGCCGCCAGAACCACTGGCTCGGCGTGCGCCTTGTCGGAAAGAAAGCGAACATCGACGCGATCGGCGCAAAAATCACGTATCAGGCCGACGACCTGAAGCGCCACGTATTCAAAGTGGGGGGCGGAAGCTACGCCTCGTCGCACGATCCGCGCGTCGTTCTCGGCCTCGGCCCGCACAGCAAAGTCGACTGGCTCGAGGTGAAATGGCCGGAGCCCAGCGGCCTCGTCGAACGGTTCACGGATCTCCCCGTCGATCGCTACGTCACGATCACGGAAGGGCGTGGCAAGCCGCAGCGCTGAGGCAGTCTGCAGGGATTCCCCCTATACCGCACACTTTTTGGCCTCTCAGAATACCGATTCGCCGGTATGTTCAGTGTCCCCCATAAGCCTTAGCATGGACGGAGATCACGGTCGGCCCCCGCCCATCCTTTCGCGTTGGAGGCATGAGATGAAATTGCTCACGAGCGCAGCGGTTTTATGTTTCCTTGTCGCAGTGCCTAGCTTTGCATATTCGCAGCAGGAACCACAGCAGGAGGAACAAACAAAAAAGGACCAGAAGAAGAATCAGCAGAACGAGAAAAAACAGCAGGACGAACGGGCCAAGCAAGAGCAACAGAAAACCAAGCAGGCGGACCGGTCGAGGCAAGTTCAGCAGCGGGACGCTCAGAAGCAGGGGCAGGAACGCGCCAAGCAGGAACAGCAGAGGGCGCAGCAGGAAAACCGGTCGCGCGACTTGCAGCAGCGGCAGTCTCAAACGCAGCAGGCCAAGCAGGAACAGGACCGTGCCCGTCAAGATGCCAAAGGGCGGAAAGACCAGCAGCAGGCGTACGCCAGGCAGCAGGAAAGCCAACGAGGTCAGGAAGCACAACAGCAAAGGGCGGGGCACGAGAACGAACGCTATCAAGCTCGCGACATACATCCACGACACGGCGGGCGCGTGATTCCCGACCGGGATTACGACGACCATTTTGGACGTGCGCACTATTTTCACGCGCATTGGCGGCACGACGACCGTCGGTTTCAATATGGTGGCTACTGGTTTACATACGCCCAGCCATGGCCGTCGGATTGGGGCGACAACGACGATTTTTACGTCGTCTACAACTATGACGACGATGATTACTATCTCTGCGACCTCGCACATCCTGGAATCCAGTTGCTCGTGATCGTTCAGGATTGAACAGAACAACAAGTGCGTGTGGCGCGGGCCCCATTCGAAATGAATGGCCGCCCGCGCTCGACGCACCCTCCGAATAGCCGAACTGTTATCTTCACCGATGAAATAGTTCCCGCCACCGAACTTGTGTGTACCGATCCGCTTGTAACCGCGCTTCTTATTTTGCCGCCGTCGATTCGGTGTGCTAGCCTCACGCGCTGCGTTCACTTGGGCGCGCTGACGCATGACCGCTGAAGAAATCCTCGAATCCTGCCGCTTGAGCGCCTCCGCCGCGTGACCATGCGCGCCGTCGACCTCATCCGCAAGAAGCGCGACGCCGCAGAGTTGACCCGCGAAGAGATCGACTTCCTGATCGAAGGCGCTACGCGCGGTTCCATCCCGGATTACCAGCTTGCGGCTTTCCTGATGGCCGTTCTATGGCACGGCATGACGGCAGCCGAGCTCGCAGCGCTGACGGAGGCGATGTTCCATTCCGGCCAGGTGCTCGATTTTTCGGCGCTACGCGGCAGCAAGGTCGATAAACACTCGACTGGCGGCGTTGGCGATAAAACATCCCTTGTAGTCGCGCCCGTGGTGGCCGCCGCGAGCCTGGACGTGCCGCTGGCGCGGAAGCGGCCGTTCGTTCCCATGATCAGCGGCCGCGGGCTGGGGCATACCGGCGGGACGCTGGACAAGCTCGAGTCCATTCCCGGATTCGACGTCAACCTTTCGCTCGCTGAGTTTCGTGCCGTTCTGGAGCGATGCGGCTGCGCGCTGATCGGCCAGACGCCCGAAATTGCCCCGGCGGACAAGAAACTGTACGCGTTGCGCGACGTCACAGCCACCGTCGAGAGTCCCTACCTGATTTGCGCCTCTATCATGAGCAAGAAATTGGCGGAAGGGATCGATGCGCTGGTGCTCGACGTGAAAACAGGAAACGGCGCCTTCATGAAGAAGCAAGATGACGCAGAACATCTGGCCCGATTGATGGTAGATACCGGGAGGCGCATGGGAAAGAAGGTCGTCGCGCTGATCACGGATATGGAACAGCCGATTGGCCGGAAGGTCGGCAACGCGCTCGAAGTGGACGAATGCCTCGACGTCCTTCACGGTGGTGGTCCGTCCGATCTTCGCGAGTTGTGCGACGAGCTCGCCGCGTGGATGTTCGTACTCGGGGAGCGCACCGCGAATCTCGCCGAGGGACGCGCTCTTGCCGCGGAAATGATTGCATCTGGACGCGCTCGTGATACATTCCGCGAGGTCATTCGCGCGCAACGAGGAGACCCCGGCGTCGTGGACGATCCGGGACGTCTGCCACGGGCGAGGAACGTGGCGAAAATCAAGTCGCCGCGGACGGGGTTTGTCGCGTCGCTTCGCTGCGAACAAATCGGCGTGGTGAGCATGCTTCTCGGTGGCGGGCGCGAAAAAAAGGAGGATGCCATCGATCCGGCCGTGGGCCTCGTGATCGAGAAGAAGATCGGCGAGGCTGTCGAGACGGGTGCGACTCTCTGCACTGTTCACTACAATTCCGACGCGCGGCTGGCGGAGGCTATGGACTTGCTCTCGGGCAGCTTCACGATTGACGATACCGCCCGTGCTCCCGCTCCCCTCGTGCGAAAAATCATCGAGCCCGAGAGTTGATCGGAATGCACCGCTTCATCGGAATTCTCGGAATGCTCACCATGATGAGCCTGGCGTTTGTCTTTTCCACGAATCGCCGGGCGATCCGCTACAAGACCGTTGCGTGGGGCCTGGGCCTCCAAGTCGCTTTCGCTTTCTTGGTCCTGCGCTGGGACGGCGGACGCGCAGCCTTTGCGTGGTTGGGCGACAAGGTGAACTGGTTTCTGAGCTTCGCCAACTACGGCTCGACGTTTGTCTTTGGTCCGCTGGCGCAGAACGTCAAGCCGTGGTACGTGGTTTTCGCGTTTCAGGTCTTGCCTACAATCATTTTCATCGCCGCAGTCTTCGCGCTTTTGTACTACCTCGGCATCATGCAGCTCATCATCCGCGGCGCTGCAATCGTAATGACGAAACTGATGGGCGCAAGCGGCGCGGAATCATTGAACGTTGCCGCCAGCATCTTCATGGGACAGACGGAAGCCCCCCTGACGATTCGCCCCTATCTCCCCGACGTCACGCAATCCGAGCTGATGACCATCATGACCAGCGGCATGGCACACGTGTCCGGCGGAATCATGGCCGCCTACATCGCGTACGGCATCGAGGCTAAACATCTTCTCGCCGCTGTGATCATGACCGCGCCCGGCACCATTCTGCTGTCGAAGATGCTTGTGCCGGAAACCGAGAAGCCGCTCACGGCGGGGCGCGTCGAAATGACGCACATGGAACGCGACACGAACGCTTTGGCGGCGATTGCCCGCGGAACCACCGACGGTCTGAATCTTGCAATCAACGTCGCGGCCATGCTCATCTCGTTCATCGCGCTGATTTATCTGGTTGACGGCATTTTCGGCGCGGTCCACGCACACCTTGCCTGGTTTCCCATGAGTCTCGAGCAGATCTTCGGCTGGGTGCTTTCGCCGATCGCGTGGCTGATCGGGATCCCTTGGAAGGAAGCGCCGCTCGTCGGGAATCTTCTTGGCCTGCGCATGGCCACCAACGAACTGATCGCCTATCAGCGCCTCGGCGGGATGATGACGGCGCACGCGCTCGATCAGCGCTCGTTCACCATCGCGACGTTCGCTCTATGCGGCTTCGCCAACCTCAGCTCGATCGGCATTCAGATTGGCGGGATCGGCGCGCTCGCACCGAATCGAAAAGCGGACCTGGCACGCCTCGGCATTCGCGCGATGATCGCCGGCACGATGGCCAATCTGATGTCCGCATCCATCGTCGGAATCATGCTGAAATGAAGGCGGCACGGACGAAAACTCCCGCGCGAGAATCCGAATTCTCCCGTTCTGATCGCGCCGCGAAATTTATTCTCGCTAAGACGAATCTGCGTCCGCGAATCGCTTTGGTCCTTGGCTCAGGGCTCGGCGCATTTGCGGACGATCTAACGGACGCCATTCGCATCCCGTACGAGAGAATCCCGGGTTTCCCGCGCTCGACCGCGATTGGCCACGCCGGCCGGCTTGTGATCGGCAAAGCAGGGAACGTAGCTGTCGCGGCGATGCAGGGGCGCGTTCATTTGTACGAGGGATACTCGGCGCACGACGTGGCTTTCCCGATGGGCGTGCTTGGCCGCATGGGCGTTCGCGCAGCGATTCTGACCAACGCTGCGGGCGGCATCAATCGCGACTACAATCAGGGCGCGCTCGTCGTGATTCGCGATCACATCAATCTGCAAGGTACGAATCCGCTGATCGGCCCGAATGAAGAACGTTTCGGTCCTCGCTTCCCCGATATGACCGAAGCGTACGCAAAATCCTATCGCAAGCGCGCGCTTGCCGAAGCGCAAAGCCTTGGCATCGAAATTCACGAAGGCGTCTATGCGGCCTTAGCGGGGCCCAGCTACGAAACGCCGGCGGAAATTCGATATCTGCGCGCAATTGGAGCCGACCTGGTGGGAATGTCCACGGTTCCCGAGGTGATCGTGGCGCGGCACATGGGAATTCGGGTCCTGGGAATTTCCTGCGTGACGAACATGGCGGCCGGCATTCTCGATCAGCCGCTAAGCCACGCGGAAGTGCTGGAAACGGCCGAGCGCGTCAAAGGCCAGTTCATCGCCCTCCTCCGTGCCGTCATTCCACAAATCGCGGCGGATGTCGCGGACCGGCCCGTCTAGATTAGACTTTTGTCCCGTTGTTTTGCGGCCTCCCGCGGCGCTCCGAGTGGCGGCCTGCGAACTGGCGAGGACCACAACTCTAGTTCGGCAGAGTGGCGGCGCTGGTGATCGTGAATTCCGTCGACGCCCCGGCGGCTTTGGGCAAGCCTGGGCGGCCGACTGGCTGGCCGCCGCCAACCCACACTTCGACTTTGCCGGGAGTGATCCGCCGCGTTCCTTCCGGGTCGACTGTGCTCAGTTGCCGGTTGCGTAGCGTGAACGAAACTATTTTCGACTGACCCGCTCCCAAGTGAATGCGCTGGAAGCCCTCGAGTGCACGTAGTGGCGCGCCGGCCACTCCGGGATGCGTCAGATAAAGTTGCACCACTTCGTCGCCCGCCATCGTACCGGTGTTCGAAACGTCCACCGAAACCGTTTCCGTTCCATCGCCAGCGACCTTCGCGTCGTCAACCTTCGCGTTTTGATACGCGAACGACGTGTAGCTCAGGCCATAGCCGAACGGAAAGAGTGGCTCACCCTTGAAGTAGCGATACGTTCGGTTGGCCATCGAATAATCGTCGAACGGGGGAAGCTGATCGATGCCGGTGTAAAACGTAACCGGCAAGCGTCCGCCGGGACTGAAATCCCCCGCCAACGCCTCGGCGACGGCCGTTCCGCCCTCTTCGCCGGGATACCACGCTTCGAGGATTGCCGGCAGATGCTCATCCGGCCAATTCACGGCAACCGCACTTCCGTTCAGCAGCACCAAAACGACAGGCTTCCCAAGCGCCGAAATCTTCCTTAGAAGTTCCTCCTGCGGATCCGGAAGCGCGAGCTTTGTGCGGTCTCCGCCGAGAAAACCATCCGTCTTGATCTTCATTTCCTCGCCCTCGATGCGCGCTGAAAGTCCCATGACGAGGACGACGAGATCGGCATCACGCGCGGCGGCGATCGGGTCCGGCGCGCCTGTTTCGGCCGGGCCAATCAGACCTGTGCCCTGCGAGTAGACGATCCTGGATTTCGAAAAACGTTGGCAAATTCCGGCCAGCACGGTGACGGGCTTCGAAGGCGTGCCGTTATAATTTCCGGTGAGCGCATCGATGTTGTCCGCGTCAGGACCAATCACGGCGATCGTCTTGTACGTGCCATTCAGCGGCAGAAAGTGGTTTTCATTCTTCAGGAGTACGATCGCTTCGCGCGCGGCCTTCAACGCCAACTGCCGGTGCGCTTCCGTGTCGTTCTCCGAAGACTTGATTCGCGAGTAGGGGACCATCGACGGCGGATCGAACATTCCCAACTTGAAGCGGGCGGTGAAAAGCAGCCGCAGGGAGCGATCGATGTCCTTTTCGGGAAGAAGACCCCGCTTCACAGCTTGCAGGAGTGCGTTACGGTTATTCGTGATCTCGCTCGCCGGCCACGCGCAAACCAGGTCGGTGCCAACCTTGAACGCATCGGCTTCGGCCGCTGCCATCGACTTCGCGTAATGATGGCCCTCCCAGATATCCTGCACCGCTCCGCAATCCGAGACGACATAGCCCTTGAATCCCCAGTCCTTGCGCAGAAATGTTTGTAGCAAATCCGTATTCGCGCAGGCCGGCTCGCCGTTCAACGAATTGTAGGCGCACATGACCGATCCGACTTTGCCTTCCGTTACGGTCGCGCGGAACGCGGGAAGGTAGGTGTCTTCCATATCATGCAGCGACGCTTTCACGTCCACGGTGTGGCGCGTAGGCTCTGGGCCGCTGTGAACGGCGAAGTGCTTCGACGTGGTCAGCGTCTTCACGTATCTAGGATCGTCGCCTTGCATGCCGGTGACGTAGGCCACGCCCATGCTCGATGTGAGGTAAGGATCCTCGCCGTACGTTTCCTGGCCGCGGCCCCAGCGGGGATCGCGGAAAATATTAATGTTTGGCGACCAGACCGTGAGGCCGCGGTACCAATCGCTCCCGCCGTCGGGCTGCAGAGTGGCGTAGTACTTTGCGCGGAACTCGGTGCTGATGACGCCCGCAGCCCGATGCATCAGCGGCTCATCGAACGTCGCCGCCATGCCAATGGCCTGCGGAAACACGGTGGCGTAACCCGCGCGCGCCACTCCGTGCAGCCCCTCGTTCCACCAGTTGTACTTGGGAACTCCGAGACGGGGTATGCCATCCGCCACATGGGTCAACTGCGAAATCTTCTCCTCGAGAGTCATGTGCGAGATCAGGTCGTTAACGCGCTCCGCGATCGGAAGCTTGGGGTTCTTGTACGCGGGAACAGCCGACTCGCGAGTTGACTTCTGCCGCGCGAGAACCGTTGCGGAGATAGCCAGGTAGAACAGGCAGATTATGACAGCCGTCTTGTGTCTCATATCCTCTCCGATTCACCGGATTGTAGACGAAAAGCGATCTTCGCAGACGGCGCGATGCGCGCTGTAAGAAAGTCAGTACCCTCAAGACCCCGCGTCGTTAAGTGCAAGTGCGGCCGTCACAATTTACCGATGCTGTGCAGGAATTCGCGCGAAGGCCGGATCATTGGGCAGCCTTCGCTGTGGCCGGGATCGTGAGCACGGCCGCCGCAGCGTTCGGAAGGTCGAAATCGTAGTCGCCGTTCGGATCCGCTGGGATCGGCTCGGTCTTCGGATTCGAGAGATGGCCCTGCCCATCGAAACGCGCTCCGCCATAGCTGATCTCTTCGGTAGATTGCGAATCGAGCTTGGGAGCTCTCAGGAGCATCAATTTTGCTGCGCGCGCTCGGCCGGCCAAACGTACGCGCACGCGCCCGGACGCTACGAGATCCTTGTTGATCACTACGACGTTCACCGCACAATCCGAGCAAGCCGTGGTCGCGAAGGCACGCACGTTCGCCTTCGTTTGAATCTTGGCGGGAGCAAGATATTCTCCCGAAGCGCTTTGGGAAAAGAGGTACATGGCGTAGTAGAGCGGCCGGACGACAATTCGATATCGCGCGTGGTGGGAAGCGCCAGCGTCACCATACGTGTCAATCGGATCGTAGGAGCTTCCGCCGGCGCGGTAGCTGGTGTGGAAGTTAACTTCGCTGAAGCCGTCCGCGGCCGCCGAGTAGAGCCAGTCCAAACCCCACAGTGCCGACGCGAACGAGTTGCTCACACCCGGCATGCCGCCGCACGACGCGGAATTCGTCTCGGCC
>DATGHM010000002.1:0-15860 GCA_035307985.1 Candidatus Acidiferrales bacterium | reverse complement strand
GCACGCATTATATACTCTTGCGCTCGCCCCGCCCATAATATCTGCCCCGCTTGGAAGCGGTCATGCGACGGGAGTATCTCGCGATCGCTAGCGAGCACCGCTCTATGAAGCCATCTCAATAAATGCGGTTTAGAGGGTCGGAGTTTTAACTCCGACGCTCAGGCCGCGGTAAACGTTGGGCTTCAGCCCCTGAAGAGAGTCTCTTCCACCGCTCATAGCATTTTTGAGACACCCGTGGCCACTCGCCGCTAGTTACTTCCCGTTTGTCGCGCCTTGCTGCTTTTTGCCCTTGGCGAACCGCCGCCTGCCATGGCCACCGTGATCACCGTCCCGTCGATCCTGTCGTCCGCCAGCCTGTACGGAACCACCCGCAGCCGGTACGAGTTGCCTTCCCGGTCCGTCAGCGTCCGCTCGATCGTCTGCGGATTCGCCATCACTTGTTTCACCATTTCCTGAAAATCCGGCAATTCAACGCTCGGATTGATATTCGATAGCGGCCTTCCGACGTCGTGCGGCATAAGCCCGAAGATTTTCTGCGCCCGTGGAGTGAACCGCCGGATGGTCAGATCGCTTCCCACCATCATGATCGACATGTCGATACTGCCCAGCAGGTTCGTCAGGTCGCTGTTGATCTGCGACACTTCCGCGTTCCGGCTCCGCAGTTCGTCGTTCACCGTGCTCAGTTCCTCGTTCGTCGACTGCAATTCCTCTTTCGCCGTTTCCAGTTCCTCATTGGTACTCTGGAGCTCTTCGTTGCTCGAAAGTATCTCCTCGTTCGCCGCCTGCAACTCTTCGTTCGTCGCCTCCTGTGTCTCGATGAGGGACTGCAGATACTCCTTCGTCGCCGCAAGTTCCTGCTCCAGCTTTGCGACCCGTGCCCCGTCCTCCCTCTCTTCTCGCCGGGCAGGGGACGTTTTTCGTGGCCGCGGCTTGGCTGGTGCGTCCTCGAGAATGACCATGAAATAGAGTTCGCTCTGGTTGCCCGTCCGGAACGGTGCCACCTGAAAATTCACCTCCCGCATGTGGTCGCCCCCGTTGTGACGGTCGCCGGTCTCGTCTTCCACTTTCATCCGCACGTTCTGCTTGCGCACGGCAGCATCTTCCTTTTTCGCCCGGTTGATCGCGTTCCGCAACTCCAGCAGCAACCCCTCCCGCACCATCTTCAAAATGCTCAAACTCGCCCGTCCGGACGCCAGCTTGAAATACCGGCTGACGTTCCCTCGCGTGTGGACGATCTCCAAATCCTCGTTGATGAACGCGACCGCTGGCGCATAATGCGTCAGCAGCCTCCGGTCAAACTCTTTTTGGATCTCCGGGTAACTCCAGGTCGTTTCCTGCGGTTTCGCGGGCGGCCGCATCGTCCTTTGCCCGGCCATATCCGCCGAGCGGCTCAGCGAGAACGTGACTGCCTGCCGGCCCGGCAGCCCTTTCTTCGAGAAGAACCTCAGCGGCCGGTTTTCCATCGCAAACAGATGCGAGGCCGTCCCCACTCCCTCCGATGTCCCCAGCACCAGGAACCCTCCCGGGCGCGTAGCGTAGTGAAATAGCGAAACCACCCGGTTCTGCGCCGTCGGCTCCAGATAGATCAGCAGATTCCGGCAGCAGATCAGGTCCATTTGCGAAAACGGAGGATCGCTCAGGACGTTGTGCTGGGCAAAAATGCACGCGTCGCGAATGTTCGTGCTGATTCGGTAGCCGTCCTCCACTTTCGTGAAAAACCGCCGCAGCCGTTCTGCCGAAACGTCGCTTTCGATGTTTTCCGGATAGAACCCGTTGCGAGCCCGCGTGACACACGATTCGTTCACGTCCGTCCCGAAGAACTGCACTGTGGTCGGCGCCGACCGCGCGCCCAGAAACTCCAGCAGCGCGATCGCCGCGGAATACGTCTCCTCGCCCGATGCGCAAGCCGGCGTCCACACGCGAATCGGCGCATTCGGCCCCCGGTTCTTCAAAATCTTGGGAAAGAGGTCCGCTTTCATGCCCTCGAAAACGTTCGGATTCCGGAAGAAGCTTGTCACGTTGATCAGCACGTCCTGGTACAGAGCCTTCATTTCCACCGGACTTCTCTGCACGTACTTGACGTATTCCTTGATGCTCTCCATCTTGTGAACCACCATCCGCCGGTGGATTCGTCTCAGGATTGTGCTCTGCCGGTATTGCGCGAAATCCACCCCCGTGCTTCTCTGCAACAGATGGAAGATCGCCCCAAGCCCTCCTTCGGTCGTCGCGGTCTCTGGCTCTTCGGCGTGCCCCCGCCCCACGTAAGGATGCCTCGCGATTCGCGCCAGTTCGCGCGCAATTTCCCTCGGCGGAAGCACGTAATCCACGCATCCCGCCGCGATCGCGCTCTTCGGCATGTTCGCGAACTTCGCCGTACCCTCGTCTTGGGCGAACGTCACGCCCCCCTGCGCTTGGATCTCTGCCATCCCCAACGTTCCGTCCGTCCCGTATCCCGACAGAATCACGCCGATTGCCCGGCTCCCTTGCGCCTCGGCCAGCGCCCTCATGAAATGGTCGATCGTCATGTGCGCGGCAGCTGACTCCCCGCGTGGGGAAAGGTTCAGGGTGTGACCCGAAATCGACATTGTCGCGTTCGGTGGAATCACGTAAACGTGGTTTTCCTCCGCCCTCATCCCGTTCGTCGCTTCTTTCACCGGCATCGCCGTCCGCTTCGACAGTAATGTCGTCAAAGCGCTCTCATGTTTGGGGTCGAGATGCTGAATCAGAACGAACGCCATCCCCGTGTCCTTCGGCAGATACTTCAGGAGTTCCGTGAAGCTCTCGATTCCTCCCGCCGAAGCCCCGATTGCCGCGATCAGCAGATCGCCCGCCATCTCCCTGGCTTGCGATACCCTGTCGCGAGAAGTCTTTTGTTTTCCGCGAATGGGCTTCTTGGATTTCATAATCGCCCCGATTGAAATTCAGAAATGCGAGAGCATGCGCCTGTCGTTCTCAGAGCTGAGGGGTTGAATATACGCGAAACCGTGAGAAGTGGAACTGTGTTATCGGTAAGCTGCGGGTCTGTGCCTGTGCTGCTCATTCTCACGGCCCAATGCTTGGCGGCCGCAGAAGGGTTTGCCGCCCATCAACGGCCCTGCCCGCCGTCGGCGAGACTATTAGCCAGCGCGAAACCTCTCTCTCACCCGAAGGCGAATTCGCCTGGAAGCAAAACTGGTTCGCTGTTCCAACACCACCGTGCCGGATTTTAGTCCCTTCCCTGCTCCACGAGCAACGATTATCCCCTTGTATCGAAACTATGTGACAAACCTCGTTGTCTCCGTGGCCAGAGGTTCGCTTCACGGAGCCAACCGGCCTCTGCCGCCAAACCAATAGGCGCGGCCACGAGGCAAATTCCGGCGTCGCCACGCACACCGATTTGCACGACTCGGGTCTCCAACAGCCAAGGATAAGCGAGACCAAGATTCGGAGGGATTAACAGCCCAGTGGAGGAGAAAACTTCGACCGGCAAGTCGCTTGTCTGCCGGGCCTGCTGCGCGCGTAAGTTGCTGATCCCGCGCGCGTCATTTGCCAGATTCTACGCCACAAACTCCCCGTTTCGCAGAAACTCGTACCGCTCGATCGCTGCCGCCACTCCCACGTCTCCTGAGTATTCCGGACTGCTCCGCAGCACCCGCCCCAGACACCGTACACGCACCGGCCCCGCCTGCGTCAACTCGTGCGGCAGCGTCATCACGATCTCCAGCGGCGATCCGCTCCGCAGTCCCCTCGGCAGGTGAAAATAGATGCCTCGGGAGCTTACTTCCCGCGACTCCGTCTCCGCCTCCCCCACCAAGGTTTCGTCGGTCCAGCGGACGGTTAGCGGCAAACGCATCAAGAAACGTCGCGACGCTCTTCGCTCAGACAAAGCCACGGAACACCTGCCTCTTGGCTCGGCATTAGCAGTGCAAGCCGGAAATTTAGTATTCGGGGTTTCCACACACAAACCCGCGACAGCTAAGTTCTTGCTCAGAGTAGGTTTCCCGCGTGTCTGAACCAATAGAGCGATGGAATCAATTTGGGGAGCTTTTCCGGTACACCGGTACTATAGCCTGCTCCTTGTGCTCCCGCAGCAGGCCACGCCGGTACGTTCGGGGAGCACGGGCAAACAGACGACGTCTACCCGCAAATGCCTACGGGTAGAAATCACCGTAAGTCCATGAAAACAAAGGCTTGCAAAATCTCTACCCGCCAAAAGATTCCCCGAATCCTACTTCGCCCTATCTTCGCCAATTTGCCGATTTTCGCCCGTGGTAAACTGCTCTCCCCAATGCTGCTGCTGATCGACAACTACGATTCCTTCACTTACAACCTCGCGCAGTACCTCGGCCAAATGGGCCAGCGCCTCGAAGTGCGGCGCAACGACAAAATCTCGCTCGAGGAAATCGAGTCGCTTGCGCCTGAGCGCATCGTGATTTCGCCAGGCCCGTGTACTCCGAAGCAAGCGGGAATCAGCGAGCCCGTGATCGAGCGCTTCGCGGGAAAAATTCCGATTCTCGGCGTTTGCCTGGGGCACCAGGCCATCGGCGAGGCGTTCGGCGGGCGCGTGGTTCGCGCGCCGAAAATCATGCACGGAAAAACCAGCGAGATTCGCCACGACGGCAAGACGATTTTTCGCGGACTCGCGCAGAATTTTGCGGCCACGCGTTATCACTCGCTCATCGTCGAACGGAAATCATTGCCGCGAGAACTCGAAATCTCTGCCGAGACGGACGATGGAACGATTATGGGTTTGCGACACCGGAAAATGAAAGTCGAAGGCGTGCAGTTCCATCCCGAATCGGTGCTGACCGAGCCGGGCTTCCGCCTGCTCGAGAATTTCCTCTCGTTGTAGAATTCCCTTCTAAGGACTCCACGATTCGCCGCACAATCACGCAGAAACGGAGAAAGAAAGGGTTGGGAAGAGCCGTCCTACTGTTCGTCGCTGCGATTGCATGCAGCTGGTCGATGACAGCGACGGCGCCGGCGCAAGAGAAGCTTGGCGCGCGTGCCTATCTCGGGTTTGACGCGAATGATTATCCGGGCGACGCGGCGCTGCCGAGGCTGAGGCAGGCGTTTACATTTGCGGGCTATTGGCTGAACAACCCGCCGGGAACGCCAGCGGGCAAAACGCGAACGGAATCCGACACATGGCTCGGACATCGCGCCGCGCTCGCGCAACAAGGCTTCGGCTTTCTCGTGCTGTTCAATGGGCGGCTCGACCGCGAACTAAAACCGGCCGCGACTGCGAGCACCATGGGAGCGAATGATGCTCGCGCGGCTGCCGGCACAGCGAAGCGCGAAGGATTCCCTTCCGGCACCGTGATCTTCATCGATCAGGAAGAAGGCGGCAGCATGGACGCCGCGCAGATGGCATACCTGGTCGCATGGTTCGACGGAGTGACCGCCGCCGGATTTCGCGCGGGGATTTATTGCTCAGGAATGCCGTCGAAAGAGGGCGATGAGGTCGTGCTGACGGCAAGCTACGTTCGCGAGAATACGGGCGGCCGGGAAATCGTCTATTTCGTCTACAACGACCAATGCCCGCCGTCGCCCGGATGCGTGCATCCGGCGAATCCGCCGCTGCCCCGGACAAGCGGCGTTGCATTTGCGGTGGCGTGGCAGTTCGCGCAGTCGCCGCGGCGACGTAAGCTCACGCGCACTTGCAGCACAACCTACAATCGCGACGGCAATTGCTACGCGCCGGGCCTGGGCCCGGGCTCGCCTTTAATTGACATCGACACAGCCACATCCCCCGACCCGTCGGATACGCGATAGAAGCAGCATCCGTCGAAGAGGGATGCCGCACTGAAGATCGCGGCTCTGCACCCAGGTAAGCAAGGGGACATTTCTAACGAGGTTTGACAAACACTTAAACCTGACCTTGACTTGGCAGGCGGGCGTCGGATACGGTAGAGCCGTTTCCCGGAGTTGCAGCATGCGCATCATCGTTTTCCACCAATAACTCGCGGCGGCTGAATTCAGCCGCGAGTGCCGTGACGCTGTCCCGCTGGTCTGTCTAATGCCGGCGGTGCCTTCTTTCCCGCTGTTTCGAACTAACCTGAACCTTTGGCGCGCAATCTGCACGTCCAGTGAGAAAGGCCTATGCCGGACTTTGCTCTCGAAGTAGACGACCTCGTAAAGACGTATCGCGCGAAACGCGGCGGGATTTTCGGCCGTGCGAGCGGACCGGTCCGCGCGATCGACGGCTTGAGTTTTACCGTTCCTCGCGGCGAGATCTTCGGTCTGCTTGGCCCGAACGGCGCGGGCAAGACCACGCTGCTGAAGATTCTCTCGACTCTGCTGCAGCCAACCAGCGGAAGCGTACGGATCGAGGGAGTGGACGCAGTGGCCGAGCCGCTCGAGGCGCGCCGACGGATCGCGACCGTGATTCAGGAGACCGCCGTCGAGATGTTTCTCACCGTGCGCGACAACCTGCTGACGTTCGCGCGTTTTCACGCGATCGAAGCGAACGAAGCCCGGCGCCGCGCCGACCGCGTGATCGAACTCTTCGGACTGGGAAGCGAAATCGAGCGCAAGGTACAGGATTTGAGTGGAGGTTTCCGGCGGCGCGTGCAGGTAGCGAAAGTGTTTCTGGTGAATACGCCGGTGCTCTTTCTCGACGAGTTCTCGACAGGCATGGACCCGATCCTGAAGCGCGCGGTGATGGAGTCGCTGCGCGAGGAAGCCAAGCGCGGCCGGACGATCGTGCTGACCACGCAGATTCTGAGCGAAGCGGAAGAGCTCTGTGACGACATTCTGATCCTGCACAAAGGAAAACAGGTGGCGCGCGGCAATCTGAACGCGCTGAAGCTGCTGTCGCGCGGCGTGTACGAGGTGGTGGTGACATTCGACGCGCTGCCGACGGATATCGGCGCGGAGATCGCGAAACTCCAGCCGATTCGCTCGCAAGTGAGCGGGAACACCATCGAGCTTTCGGTGAAAACGGAAGAAGCGGGCGCCATCGAGATCGTCGGCGACTTGGCAAAGAAAGGATGCGTGCTGCACGTCGAAATTCGCGGCGCGAGCCTGGAGGACATTTTCGTCGAGCTTACGGCCAAGGCGTAGGTGGGCATAGGAGTTGCAAAAGATGTTCTGTTTTGCGGAGGAGAACGCAGAGAAGGCGAAAGGCAGCGCCGCAACGAGGAGGACACGATGGCAGTGATGACGGCAATGCTATACCGGGAAAGCAAGATTCGCGCGACGAATGTGACGTTCATGTTCTGGGATTTCTGCTACCCGCTGTTCAACCTGCTCGTGTTCGGGGTGGGACTCACGGCTGCGTTCGGATCGCCGCGTTCGACGGAGGGAGTGGACTACAACTCATTCTTCCTGGCGGGCGTGCTGGGCATGGCGAGCTTCGCGATCGCGTCGAACAGCGCGTGGTCGTTCTTCCTCGACCGCGACAACGGAATCTTCTACGAGATGCTGACGTATCCGATGAGCCGCGCGGAATACCTGCTGGGAAAACTCGTGTTCAACGTCGGGATCGCCGTCGTGCAGGCGGCGCTGACGATCGGCATCGGCGCGGCGGCTCTGGGAATTTCGCTGCGATTCGATCTCTTCGGAGTGCTGGCGGTCGGAATCGTGATCGGCACGGCGGGATGGTTTTTCTTCTACACAATACTGGCGCTGAAGATCCGGCGGAACGACGTGTTCAACAGCGTCACCTCGGCGCTCTACTTTGTGTTTTTGTTTTTCAGCTCGATGTTCTACCCGCTGGGGCCTCTCCCCAGGTTGCTGAGATGGGTCGCGCTGGCGAATCCGTTGACGTGGCAGATCGATTTGCTGCGGTACGGGTCGATTGGGCTGGGACACCCGCGGCAGCTGGCGATTGAAGCGGCGGGATTCGCAGTATTTGTGGCTGCCTGCTTCGCTTACGCGGTCCATTCGTTGAATCAGGAGTGAGGGATTGCTGAGGCCGCTTCTCGCAGGCAAGTGAGCAGCGGCAGCAAGGCCACGACCATTGACGGAAGTTTTTATTTTGCGGCCTCGAGCGCCAAACGTGCGCGTTAAGTGGCGGAGTGGCTGGATTCGTCCGCGGCCTGCGAGAAGGCGACGAGATGGTCGAGCTTGGCGCGCGCGGCGCCCGAATCGATCGATTCGGCGGCGACTTGCACCCCTTCGCGAAGATCGGCCGCGCGGCCCGCGATGAAGAGAGCGGCGGAGGCATTGGCAAGGACGATGTCGCGGCGGGGGTCGCGGTCGCGAGGGTTGGTGGAGGGACGCAGGACGTCGCGTATGAGTTCCGCGTTGCGTTTCGCGTCCCCACCGCGGATGGCTTCCAGCGACGCGCGGCCGAGGCCGAAATCTTCGGGAACGAGAGAATGGTTGCGGACGGCGCCATCGCTCAGTTCGGAAACGTAGGTCTCGCCGGAAATGGAGATTTCGTCGAGGCCGTCTTCCCCATGCACGACGAACGCGCGCTTGACCCCGAGAGCCCCGAGCGCCTGCGCCATCAATTCGGTAACGCCGGGATCATAGACTCCGACAACCTGCGCAGAAGCTCCGGCAGGGTTGGTCAGGGGGCCGAGGAGGTTGAACACGGTGCGAATTTTCAGCTCCTGCC
Organism: Candidatus Acidiferrales bacterium; assembly: GCA_035307985.1. GTDB lineage: Bacteria > Acidobacteriota > Terriglobia > Acidiferrales > UBA7541 > Palsa-295. Next base: position 7,315 of record DATGHM010000002.1, on the reverse strand, counting down.
GTACCTTCGTCACATGCCGCGTTGCCGAATGCATGGCGGGAGCGAAAAGAAATCCGATGCCGACCTGCTCGATGCACCGCGCGACGCGTTCGGGAGGCAAATCGATGCGCACGCCGAATTCTTCGAGAACGTCGGCGGAACCGCAGAGCGACGAGTGCGAACGGTTGCCATGTTTCGCAACGCGCGCGCCCGCGCCCGCGACGACGAAGGCGGTTGCCGTCGAGATATTGAACGTGCCGAGCGCGTCGCCACCGGTGCCGCACGTGTCCACGAGCCCTTCTTCGGCGATCGGATGATTGTCCGGAAAAATGCGCGGCGCGTGCCGGCGCATCGCCGTAGCAAAGCCGACGACTTCGTCCATGGTTTCGCCTTTGAAACGCAGCGCGGCCAGAAATTGGGCAATCTGAGGCTCGGGAACCTGGCCGCAGAGGATATTTTCCATGGCGAGCTGCGCTTCGAGGCGCGACAAGTCGTCTCCGTTCATCGCGAACGCGATGGCGGCGTCTAAAGGGCCCGGGGAAACCCAAAACGTGGCGCTGGTGGGATTGCCAGGGAGGGCGGAGGAATCCCAGGCGCGTACGACTCTAGTGGCGGCGCGGCGCTCGTCGCGCGTCATGCCCTTCATGTATAGAGCTACGGCGATGGCCGCGAACTGGCTCACGCTGACCTGTCCGGTCTGAAATTCGCCGGTGAGCGCGTCGAGCTCCGCACTTGACAGGTCCTCTCCCGCCAGCAATTTGTCTAGCGCTTGTTGAATCATCTGGCCGTTCGGCTTGCTCGCTCTAGTCGTTCCAAGTAAACTGGGGCGTTTTCGCGCTGACGCAAATCATAACACTGTTCTTAGCTGCGCCTCCTGCGCGCCCGGCCGGATGTTTGAGGCGCGCGGGTGGCGCTAGGCTTCAGGAAGCATCGGAGCAATCATGAAGATTCACGAATATCAGGCCAAGGCAATCCTTGCGAAATTTGGAGTGCCGGTGCCGCGCGGCGAAGTCGCGTTCACGAAAGAAGAAGCGCGCGCGGCGGCGGAGCGGTTGGGAACGAAGATTGTCGTGGTTAAAGCGCAGATTCATGCCGGCGGGCGCGGGAAGGCGGGCGGCGTGAAACTGGCGAGATCGAAGGATGAAGCCGCGGCGCTCGCCGAGCGCATTCTCGGAATGAAACTGGTGACGCCGCAAACGGGCGAAGAGGGACGCGTCGTCCGGCGGCTGCTGATCGAAGAAGGGCTCGACATCAAACGCGAGCTGTATCTGAGCGTCCTGGTGGATCGCGGGGCGGCCGCGCCCGTGCTCATGGCCAGCGCGGCGGGCGGCATGGAAATCGAGGAAGTGGCGAAAACGAATCCGGAAGCGATTCTCCGCGAGACGATTCATCCGGCGACGGGTATGCAGCCATATCACGCGAGGAAAATTGCATTCGGACTCGGCTTGCCGCCGGAGATGCTCCCCGTGGCCACGACGTTTTTCCGGTCGTTGCATCGCGCGTTCATGGAAACGGACGCGTCGCTGCTGGAAATCAATCCGTGCGTGGTGACGGGCGACGGGCGGCTGGTGGCGCTGGACGCAAAAGTGAATTTCGATGACAACGCGCTCTACCGTCATCCGGAATTCAAGGAGCTGCGCGATCTGGATGAAGAGACGCCGCTCGAGGTGGAAGCGTCGAAATTCAAGCTGAACTACATCAAGCTCGACGGGACCGTCGGCTGCATGGTGAACGGCGCGGGTCTGGCGATGGCGACGATGGACATCATCAAACTGAGCGGCGGGAGCCCGGCGAATTTTCTGGATGTCGGCGGAGGCGCGTCGGAAGATCAGGTGAAGAACGCGTTCCGGATTTTGATCAGCGATCCGAATGTGCGGGCTGTATTCGTCAATATTTTCGGCGGGATTTTGCGCTGCGACGTGCTGGCGAGCGGAGTCGTGAAAGCGGCGCAGGAACTGGCGTTGAAGGTGCCGATCGTGGTCCGCATGGAGGGGACGAACGTCAAGCAGGGGCAGCAAATTCTCCGCAACTCAGGACTGAATTTCACCGTGGCCAACGGAATGAAGGACGGGGCGGAAAAGGTCGTCGCACTGGCGCTGGCAGGGGGTGCGCGATGAGCATCCTGGTTGATAAATCGACGCGGCTGGTAGTGCAGGGTCTTACGGGGCGCGAGGGCGGGTTCCACGCACAGCAGATGATGGCGTACGGAACGAAGGTGGTCGCCGGAGTCACGCCGGGAAAAGGCGGGACGAAACATCTCGACGTGCCTGTGTTCAACACGGTGAGCGACGCGGTGCGCGCGACGGGGGCAAATACTTCGGTGGTTTTCGTGCCGCCTCCGTTTGCGGCCGACGCGATTCTGGAGGCAACGGACGCGCAGGTCCCGTTCGTCATTTGCATCACGGAGGGAATTCCGACGCTCGATATGGTGCGCGTCGCGGCGGCGCTGAAGGGGTCGAATACGCAGCTGCTGGGGCCGAATTGTCCTGGAATTATTTCGCCGGGAAAATGCAAAGTGGGAATCATGCCGGGCGCGATTCATGAAGAAGGACACGTCGGCGTCGTGAGTCGCAGCGGAACGCTGACGTACGAGGCGGTTCACCAGCTGACGCTGCTCGGCATCGGGCAATCCACGTGCGTCGGAATCGGCGGTGATCCGATCATCGGAACAAATTTTCTCGACGTGATCCGGATGTTCAATAACGACCCGCAGACGCGCGCGATCGTCATGATCGGCGAAATTGGCGGGAACGCGGAGGAGATTGCCGCGGAGTTCATCAAAAAGAATGTGAAGAAGCCGGTCGTGGGGTTTATCGCCGGGCAAACCGCGCCTCCCGGACGGCGCATGGGTCATGCGGGCGCGATTATCAGCGGAGGCCAGGGCACGGCAGCCGACAAGTACAAAGCAATGCGCGCGGCGGGCATTCATACCGTGCAGAGCCCCGCGGAAATCGGCGAAACGATTGCGAGAGTGCTCGGAGACAAAAGGAAGCAGGGAGGCAAGGAAGCAAGGGGGCAGGGAAAGAAAGCGGGAAAGCGCAGGGGGCGATGAGTCTTCGAGTTTCTTTGATTGCCTGCCTGGTTTTGGCTTGGGTTCCGCAAACCTCAGCCGCCCCGAAACAGCGAGTGGAACAGTCCGTGGCAAGACTCATATTGATTTCTTGAATGGAGGAGTCGATCTTGGCAATTGAACGAACGCTGGCGATTATCAAGCCGGACGCTGTGGGACGGAACCTGACAGGAGAGGTTCTGAGCCGCATTCATGCGGCGAAATTTCAGATTGTGGCGATCAAGTCGCTGCGGCTGACGAAGACGGAAGCGGAAGGATTTTACGCCGTACACCGCGAGCGGCCGTTTTTCAAGGACCTGACCGATTTTATGAGCTCGGGGAAAGCCGTGGTGATGGTGCTTGAAGCGGACGGCGCCATCCCGAAATGGCGCGAAACGATGGGCGCAACCGATCCTGCGAAGGCCGCGCCGGGTACAATTCGCCGCGAGCTCGGCATGAGCATTCAATACAATTGCACGCACGGCTCGGACGCGCCGGAAACAGCGGCCTACGAAATTGCGTATTTCTTCGCGGGTCTCGAACTCGCGTGATCGCAACGAATGAGCGTCTCAGGGCGCAAACCCGGCTTGCGTGCTAAGTCGTGCCCCTCATTCTCGGCGCACGCATTTGAAGCAATCGATGGATACACGTGTCGATCCATTATTCCCGTAAACCATTAAGAATAAAGTACATCCGTAAAATTGACGGATACAGAATTCGCAGTTTGCGAGTTCCGCGTCCTGGGGCCGCTCGAAACACGGTTCAAGGAACCTGATTCTCGCCATACGCTATGAATCCGCTGCGGGAGATCGGGAGGCTTCTTCTTATTCTTGGGCTCTGCCTCGCAGCAGTGGGCGCGTGGTTGGCGTTTGGCGGAAGGCTGCCGTTTCGACTGGGACGATTGCCGGGCGACATCGCGTATCATGGGCGGCACGGCAGCTTTTATTTTCCGATCGTGACGTGCATCATCGTCAGCGCGGCGCTGACTTTGATTTTCTGGATTGTGAATCTATTCCGGCGCTGAACAGACGATGACGCAAGCGAACCAAGCTTCCCTCTTCGACCTGACGCCACAGAGGCGCGTCTGGAAAGTGAGCGAGCTGACGCAGCAGATCGGGAATCTGCTCGAAGGGAGTTTCCCGGACGTGTGGGTGGAGGGGGAAGTGTCGAATTACAGGCCCGCGCAATCCGGGCACCTCTATTTCACATTGAAGGACGCGCAGGCGCAGATTCGCTGTATCTGCTTTCGCGACCAACTCCGAGGAATCAAGTTCCGGCCCGACAACGGACTGCAGGTAACGGTCCGCGGCTCGCTCGGCATCTACGAACCGCGCGGCGAGTACCAGATTTACGTGAGCCATATCGAGCCGGTCGGACTCGGCGCGCTCCAGCTTGCCTTCGAACAACTGAAAAAGAAGCTGCAAGAGGAAGGATTATTCGAGCACTCGCGCAAGAAGCCGCTTCCCGTGCTGCCTCGCTGCATCGGCGTGGTGACGTCGTCGAAAGGGGCTGCGATTGGCGACATTCTGCGCGTTTTGAAGCGGCGCTTCGCGAACGTTCACGTGCAGATTTATCCCGTGAGTGTGCAGGGCGACGGCGCCGCGGCTGAAATCGTTCACGCGCTGCGTTATTTCAATCGCGTGAAATTCGCGGAGGTGCTGATCGTCGCGCGCGGCGGCGGCTCGCTGGAGGATTTGCGGGCGTTCAACGAAGAGGGGGTCGCGCGTGCCATAGCGGGCTCGGCGATTCCCGTCATTACGGGTGTCGGCCACGAAACGGATTTCACGATCGCCGATTTCGTTGCCGACCTGCGTGCGGCAACACCTTCGGCGGCAGCGGAAATCGTGCTTCGCTCGCGCGACGAGTTCGAGCGGCACATCGCGGAGCATCAACGGAGAATCGTGCAGCGGCTGCGCTTCGTTCTTTCCGAATGGCGGCACCGTGTGCGCGATCTCGAAACGCACCGTGGTTTCCGGCAGATCGAAATGCTGCTCCGGCGGCGGGCGCAACGAATGGACGATCTTTCCGGCATTATGACGGATGTGCTGCGGCTGAAGCTGGCGGGCGGGCGGCAAAGGCTGACAAGAGCGGGAGCGCAAATTTCATCGTTCGATTTGCGCGCACGGGCTGTGACCTTGCGGCGGCGAATCGAGCGGGGGTACCACGGCCTCCGTGCCGGGCTCGAGCGAGTCGTGACGCGCAAGCACCGCGGCTTCGAGTCACTGCGCTTCCGTCTGGCGCGAACGGATTTGCGTGCGCGTGTGAGTCGCGTGCAGCGCAGATGGGAAAAGTTATCGGCTGACCTGATGGTAAGGATCGACCGCCTGCTGGCTGCGAAGAAACGCCGGTTCGAGGCCGCGACGATCCAACTCAGCGAGCGCAGCCCCTATCAACTGCTCGAACGCGGCTACGCGATTGCGTACGATGCGTCGGGAAAAGTTCTGCGCTCGCCGGATCAGGTGGCGCCGGGCGACGACATTTCCGTGCGCCTCGCCCGCGGCGAAGTCGATGCCACCGTCCGTACAACGAGAAAGAGCTAAAAGACAACCAAGAAGCACACCGAGGAAATGGAGAGCACGGAGAAAACCTCCTTCGAGCTCAAACGGTTCTGCGCACCAAGACGTGAGCTCTGAAGCGGGTGCTGCCGAATGGGGCGACGACCTTGAAGCCGGCCTTCTTGAACATCGAACAGGTGCCGTGCGTGGATTCGTTACCGAAGGCGCGAGTCTCCCAGTGAGTAATCGGATAAGCTTCCACGAGGCCTCCTCCCTTGCGTTTGATGGCTTCCAGAGCGGAGTTGAGTGCGGCGCTCGCAACGCCGTGTTTGCGATGCTTTTTGAGAACAGCGAAGCAGGTGATTCGCCAAATTTTTTCGGTGCCGGTATCGGGCGCGAGATTCTTATATTTGCGACAGTTGTCGATGCGTGGAAGCTCTTCCCTGGGCCCGTATTGGCACCAGCCGACCGGTTCTCCACCCGCGTAGACGAGAATTCCGTGGGCGCACACCTGGTCGACGAGCTTTCTCTTTTGCCGGCGATTCCTCACGCCTCGTTCACGCCTGGTAGGCAGCCACTTGCTCTTAGGCAAAGAGCAAGGGCGCTGAAAATGCATGCACTGACAAAAATCCCAGCCGTTCCCTTGCGAGAAGAGCGCTTCAAAATCGTGCCACGTCTTCGTTGATAGTTCTCTTGTCGTATATGCGGGAGCTTGTGATGCCATTCGACCCTCAGGCGTGTGGAAAAGGCGCTATTCCTCGTCGGCACTGCCGGAAACTTTGAGGACAGCAAGGAAGGCTTCCTGTGGAATGTCGACGCGGCCGACGCGCTTCATGCGTTTCTTCCCTTCTTTCTGCTTTTCGAGAAGTTTGCGCTTGCGCGTGATGTCGCCGCCGTAGCACTTGGCAAGAACGTTCTTGCGAATGGCGCTGATGTTTTCGCGCGCGATGATGCGGCTGCCAATGGCCGCCTGCACGGGAACCTCGAACATTTGACGCGGAATGAGTTTGCGGAGGCGCGCGACAAGCTCGCGGCCGCGTTCGTAGGCCTGGTCGCGATGGCAGACGATGGTCAGTGCATCAACCGGCTCGCCGCCGACGAGCACGTCGAGCTTGACGAGATCCGATTCGCGATAGCCGGACAGGTGATAGTCGAGCGAAGCATAGCCTCTCGAAGCGCTCTTCAGCCGGTCGTAGAAATCGAGCACGATTTCATTGAGCGGCATTTCGTACGTGAGCATGATGCGGGTCGGCGAGAGGTATTCAAACTTTTTCTGCACGCCGCGCTTCTCTTCGCACAGTTGCAGCACCGCCCCGACCGATTCCTCCGAAGTGATAATCATGGCGGTGAGTATCGGCTCTTCGATCTTCGAAATGGAAGTGGGCGGCGGAAATTTGGTCGGATTATCGACTTCCAGCACGTCGCCCGTGGTGGTGGTGATGCGATATTCGACGCTGGGCGCGGTGGTGATCAGGTCGATGTTGAATTCGCGTTCGAGACGCTCCTGCACGATCTCCATGTGCAGCAGCCCCAAAAAGCCGCAGCGGAAGCCGAAGCCCAGCGCGTCCGAGGTCTCCGGCTCCCACGACAGCGCCGCGTCGTTCAGCGTCAGCTTTTCCAGCGCATCGCGCAGGTCCGCATAGTCGTCTGAGTCGATCGGGAACAGCCCGCAGAAGACCATCGGCTTGACCTCGCGGTAGCCGGGCAGTGGCTCGGTTGCTTCGGCGCCGGGCAGACCCGCCTTCGCGCGCCGCGTGAGGGTGTCGCCGACGCGCAGCTGGGTGACGTCCTT
>DATGHM010000001.1:0-3262 GCA_035307985.1 Candidatus Acidiferrales bacterium | reverse complement strand
GGATGCTTGCCAAACTCTTCAGGAACAGCGACGACCCAAGGCACGCTGCGATTCTTGCGTATCGTGCACGGAATTCTGCTTTTCTCGATGGTCCTGTATCCAACTCTCGTAGACAGCATAGTGCCCCTCGGTCAAAAGGCTCCTAGCCGGATGTTACCCGTAGCCCTAGGCTCAATCAGCGCAGCGATCATAGGATATGCCGTTTGGTTCCAGATCACTCGCGTTCGGCCCGCATTAGAGGCGCTCCAATTAAAGCCGGACGATGCGACCTCGCTCCAACGCTGGAGGTCCGGAAGCATCTTAAGTTTTGTGCTATTTGAGTCTGTGGTCCTGTATGGATTCGCGCTGCGATTCATGGGCGGAACGCTGCAGGAGTCTGTTCCCTTCTATGGAGCTGGCATCGCCTTGATGCTGATCTACTGGCCGAAGCAGCCGTAAACACCTCGATTTCCGGGCTTTTCCCTCACGGACAGGTATCTCTTACGGTATCGCTGCAACTGATTCCCGCGATGTTGGGGCGCGGGCGCGTTTTAATTGTTTTTCAGGCAGGCGTGTGCCGCGAGAGGCGTGAGGAATCATGACGATCCAAGGTAATCGCTCCGGGCTGATCTGCGCACTTGTCGTGGGAATCGTGGCGAGCGGCATCGTGCTGGGAGGGTGCGTCGGGACGCCGAAGACATTCGGGAGCGTCCAACTGACGCCCAGCGGGACGGCAACCGTGGGCCAGGGACAAGCGCTCGGCATCGCGGCGATGGTGCTGAATGACACGGCCGGCGCGGGGGTTACGTGGACGCTGAGCGGGCCCGGCGCGCTGAGTTCGGTGACAGCGACGGGAGTTGTGTACACGGCGCCGACTCCGGTAAGTTCGGCGACGACAGCCACGGTGACGGCCACGTCGGTGACCTTCCCCACGAAGGCAGCTTCGCTCACGATCACGATCCAGCCGCCGCCCGCGATCACGACAACGTCGCTGCCGGCGGCGAGCATCAATGCGGCGTACAGCGCGACGGTGGACGAGATTGGAGGAGTGCCGCCGTTTACGTGGTCGATCGTTTCGGCACCGGCATGGCTTTCTCTGGCGGCGAGCACGACCAGCTCGGTGAACCTGGCGGGCACGCCCGCGCCAAGCGACCAAGGAACGTTTCCCGTGGCGATTCTCGTGACGGACGCGACGGGCGCCGCGGCCCCGTCGTCGGGACTGACGGTGACCGTGACCGATCTGGCGATCACGACGACGTCACCGCTTCCTTCGGGAGTGGTGGGAACACCGTACAGCGTGCAGTTCGCGGCCACGGGCGGGACGTCGCCATACACGTGGTCCCTGGCGAGCGGAACGACTCCTCCCGCGGGACTCGCGCTGAGCAGTTCCGGGTTGCTTTCCGGAACGCCAACGGCGGCGGCTTCCGGGGCGACGATCGGCGTCACCGTTACGGACAGCGAGTCGCCGACAATTTCGATCACGGTGAATTTCACGCTGACGATTTCGTCTGCGCAGAACCTGAGCCTGCTCACCGGAAACTACGCGTTCGAGTTCAGCGGGTTCAACTCGGGCGGCGCGGTGGTGGCGGGCGGGAGCTTCACCGCGGACGGTCAGGGAAATATCAAGAACGGGGTCGAGGACTTCAACTCGATCGCAGGAACGCCGGTGAACCAGATCTTCACCGGGACGTACACGGTGGGGTCGGACGGGCGCGGGACGCTGACGTTCAGCAGTCTGAGCGGATCCCCGGCGTACGATTTTGCAGTCGACGCGACCGGAGCGCACGGGCGGATGATCGAAGCGGACTCGACGGGCGTGCACGGCTCGGGACAACTGGAATTGCAGAGCGTCAGCACATGCGGATCGAGCACGATCGGCGGCGAGTACGCATTTGGCGCGAGCGGGTATTCGTCGGCACCCACCGGCTTTACGGCTGGGCCGGTGTCGATGGCAGGAAGGTTCACGGCGACCGCAGGGAGCTTGGGTAACGGCGAAATGGACGCCAATGCTCCCGGACGAGGGCTGGTACAGGAACCGCTCAACGGGCTCTCCGGGACCTATCAGACCACGTCACAGGCGGCGCGCTGCACGGCGACGCTTATGCCGAGCAGCCTGCCCGACATGAAGTTCAGCGTGTATCCGGTGTCGAGTTCTGAGGCGTTTCTGGTGGAAACGGACACCGCGAGCGGCAACAGCACGAGCACGCCGTTTCTGACCGTGGGGATGCTGCGGCAACAGGTTGGTTATCCGTTTACGGGCCTCTCAGGCGGGCTCACGGCAACGAGCGTGGGGGCGCTGAGCGGGCAATTCCTTTCGGGAAGCAGCTACGTTTCCGACGACGCGGTTGTTTCCATCACAGCCGGTGGAGTGGCGAATTTCGGAATCTCGTTCACAGAAAATCGCGGCGGGACGGTGACGACCGTTTCGAACACAGGGACATTCATCAATGCGGACCAGTTTGGGCGATTGGCGAGCCAGGGCCTAGACAGTGAGATTGCGCCGGTGTTCTACACCATCAGCGCGAATGAAGCGTTCTGCGTGGGAGGCGTGATCGGGAATCCGTTCTTCGGAGTGCTGGAACCGCAGACGGCGGGACCATTCAACGCGGCGACGATTAAGGCGACACTGGCGGAAGGGACTCTGGCGCCCAGCGTCAGTGCTGTGCCAGATGTTTCGGGCGTGCTGGCGTTCGATGGCGTTTCGAATGTGAACGGGACGGAAGACACGAAGGCGGCGCCGAACCTAACGGTGACCGGAACGTACAAACTGACGAGTACGGGTTCAACAGACGGAAGTGGAACCATGACGCTGACTTCTCCGGCGGCGTTCACTGGCGCGTTTTACATTGTGTCGCCGACGAAGATCGTGATGGTGTCGACGACGAGCGGAGACACGAATCCCGTGCTGATCGTGATCGGGCAGGATTAGCGAAGGAAGTCGGGGACGGCAAAGTTTCAGCCGCTAAACCAGCTGAGACGCACGGAAGATGCGGCTTTCGGACGGAAGGCTTAGCCGGTGATGCGAGTGGCGCGAAGGGCGGTATAGCGCGCGATCGTGTCGTAGTCACGGTCGCGGTGCCAGATGGGCGTGCGATTTTCGATAGCGATGGCGGCGATGAGGCAATCGGCGGAAGATCGAATTGTGTGGCCCTTCGCTCGGCCCAGACGGTAAATCTCAGCGGCCGAGAGAAAGAGCGGGCCCGGCACAGGATCGCTAAGCATGGGCAGGGCGAGGAAGGCGTCGCGAAACGCCTCGCTTGCGGGGCCGAGCCGCAGTCCCTGA